>DATEUG010000024.1:0-4799 GCA_035283225.1 Patescibacteria group bacterium
GGGCTTTTTTCTTTTCTAAACCATAAGCCAAAGCGGCGGCCGTCGGTTCGTTAATAATTCTTTCCACCTTTAGTCCGGCAATTTCCCCGGCTTGTTTGGTGGCTTGCCTTTGAGCGTCGTTAAAGTAAGCCGGAACAGTAATGACCGCTTTTTCCACCTTTTCACCTAAATAGGCTTCAGCGTCAGCTTTGGCTTTTTGCAGGATCTTAGCCGATATTTCCTGGGGGGTGTATTTTGTGCCTTCAACCTCAACCACGGCTAAATCATCTTTACCGCTAACGATTTTATATGACGACATCTCCTGCTGCTTCTTGGTTTCTTTGTCGGAAATTTTCCGGCCCATCAATCTTTTAACCGAGTAAATCGTGTTTTGGGGGTTTAAGACCATTTGTCTTTTAGCGACATCGCCGACCAGGTTTTTCTTGGGCTCAACCACTGACGGAATTAAGTTTCTGCCTTCAGCGGTCGGGATCATCTTCGGGGCGCCGCCCTCCATCACCGCCACCGCGGAGTTCGTTGTCCCTAAATCAATGCCAATTATTTTTGCCATATTAATTTTTAGAGACCCTTCGACCAGGCTCAGGGTTGGAAACTCCGTTTCCAACCTTCACCTGCGCTGGGCGCAAGATCATATCATTTAGTTTATAACCTTTTTTAGTCACTTCAACCACTTGATTTTTAGGGCCGTCAACCGACTCAGTCGCTTCGGCCAAAGTCGGATCATAGGTTTTGCCAAGCAATTCAAGTTCACTAACCCCTTCAGCCGACAAGACTTCGCGCAAATGCTTGATCGCTAAACTTAGGCCCGCGTCCTTAACGTGGGCTTCGGCCCGCTCCAAGTCGTCTAAAACCGGCAGCAGCTTAATGATTAGCTCCTTGCCGGCAAATTTGGCAAACTCGAGCTGGTCTTTAACCACTCTTTTTTTGAAATTATCGTAATCAGCCATGACCCGCTTTAACTGGGCCAAAGCCTGATTACCAGTTTTTGGCGATGTCATCTAACAAGCTCCCAAAATAGCGCACCGTCGGAATGACCGAAGAATAGGCAATCCGGCTGGGGCCGATTATTCCTAAGGTTCCGGTCACGTCACCGGCTTTAAAGTCGGTAAAAATAAGACCTAAGTTGTAAAAGACTTCGTTGTCCAGATCGTCGCCGACCAAGATGTGAACCTGTTCTTCACCCACCGCTTTGCCAAAAATTGACTGCAATTGGTGAAACTCGTCAATCATTGATAAAACTTGACGGGCAACGTCAATATCGTAAAACTCCGGGTTTTCCAGAATATGGGCTGAGCCGGCGTGGAAAACGTCGCCTTCAGAGGTGTAGGAAACCGCCAAAGCCTGGGTTTTATTAGCTAAAGCTTTAGTTAACTCCTGTAAAAACCGATCCCGGTCAAAACGGTAATCCCAGACTTTTTCTTTCACGGCCACTTCATCAGCCACCGACAGTTCATTTTCTTTAATTAATTCGCGCACATAATACTTTAGGGCCATTGGTGTTGGTGTCCGGCCGGCAGAGGTATGGGGTTGGTTTAAAAAGCCGGATTCAGTCAAAGCCACCATTTCGTTCCTGATCGTTGCCGGGGAAATGCCTAAGTTGTACTTTTTCTCCAAGGTGACACTGCCCACCGGTTCGGCAGTAGTGGTGTATTCCTCGATAATGGCTTTAAGAATCTGCGCCTGCCGGGAAGATAAGCTCATAATTAGCAATAAGTTATCACGACTGCTAATTGCTGTCAAGATGATATACTTAAATCTGATGGCGAAACAGATTATCGGCTTAGTTTTATTGTTAGTCGGCCTAGTGGTAGGCTTGGGTTTAAGTAAGCAGATTACCAAATTTTTCAGTGAAGCTACGGGCCAACCGGCAGCAATTATTGTTGAAGCGGATCAAACCCAGGGTCGCCTGCCCCGACCGTGGTTAAACTTAGCCCAAGGCGGGGAAAGCTCAGCCGGAATGCTGACAGCCACGGTTGATAAAGTTAAAGCATTGGAGCCGGAATATATCCGCCTGGACCATATTTATGACTTTTATAATCTTGTTTCCCAAGACAGCGGCGGTTTAAGATTTGATTGGACCAAGTTAGATACCGAGGTTGATGCCATTTTGGCCACGGGGGCCAAACCCTTTTTATCTTTATCCTATCTGCCGTCGGCTTTAGCCGATAACGTCACCGACGCACCCGGAGACTGGAATGACTGGCAATTATTAGTGACTCGCACGATTGAACACTACTCGGGAATAAACCAAAAAAACATTGATGGGGTTTATTACGAAGTCTGGAACGAACCCGACCTGTTTGGCGGCTGGAAACTTAATGGAGCCAAAAATTACTTAACTCTTTATGAAAACGCCGCCCAGGGAGCGGCAGCAGCCAATAACGTTTTAGCGTTTAAATTTGGCGGGCCGGCCACCAGCGGCTTTTACCCCAATTGGATCGAGGGGGTATTTAAGCTTTCGGAGGAAAAAAACTTAAGACTGGATTTCATTTCCTGGCACCGCTACTCCTTAAAGGAAAAAGATTTTGCTGATGACGTCGAAAACTTAACCAAGTTAATCGCCCGCTACCCACGCTTAGCCTTAAAAGAAAGAATTGTTTCCGAGTGGGGTTTGGATTCAGCCAATAACCCGGCTTATGACGGGCAACTTGCGGCCGCTCACGCCCAAGCCTCAATCGGGGAAATGTTTAATTTAATTCACAAGGCCTTCATGTTTGAAATTGTTGACGGGCTGGATCCAAATGGCAAAAACTATTGGGGCCGGTTTGGCATTCTGACTCACCCGGAAAAAGGCTTAACTCCAAAACTGCGATACCAATGGTTTGACTGGATCAAACCATTGGGTACAACCAGAATTAAGCTTTCCGGCGAAGGCAGCTGGGTGAAAGCGGTGGCGGCGCTGACTGACGCGGGTAGCCTGCAAGTTTATTTAGTTAATTACGACCCGGCCGGTAACCACTTTGAAACCGTCCCGGTAACGATTAAAAATTTAACTCCGGGGCCAAAAACGATTACGATTGAGCGTTTTAACGGGCCAACTCAAACCAAAAAGGCTACCTTGACCACCGGCACCTGGGTGGACAATGTCACCCTTAACTCCAACGAGCTAGTGCGGCTTACTGTTGCACCAGCGCTCTAAACACTTCCTGGGGTAAGTTTAGGCTGCCGATACGTTTTAAGCGCTTTTTGCCTTTTTTCTGCTTTTCCAAAAGCTTCATTGCCCGGGTCCTGTCGCCCCCGTAAAGTTTAGCGGTAACATCTTTTCTGAAAGCCTTAACCGTTTCCCTAGCTAAAATTTTTCCTCCCAAAGCCACTTGAATCGGCAGCTCAAACTGCTGCCTAGGGATAACTTTCTTTAATTTAACGGCTAAGTCTTTGGCCAAACGGTCAGCTTTATCCCGGACAGTTAAAACACCTAATGGTTCTATTTCTTCCCTGTTTAAAAGCACTGTCAGCTTCACCACGTCAGCTGTACGGTAGTCCAGCCACTGCCAATCCAAGCTGGCAAAACCGGAAGTGGCCGATTTTAACTGATTAAAAAAGCCGCTGATTAATTCCTGTAAAGGAATGTCGTAACTTAACTTCACTTGGTTACCAAAAAATTGCTGGTCGGTCAAAGTTGATCGATAATTTTGGCACAAGGTTAAAACCGACCCCAAATAGTCTTTGGGGGTAAAAATCGTCATCGACGCCACCGGTTCGCGAGTTAAATTAATTAAAGTCGGATCCGGAAATTCCGCCGGTGAGCGTACCGCCATTAGTTGGTGATTTTTATTTAACTCCACTTGGTATTCCACCGCCGGGCTGGTGCTAATCAGCTCCAAATCAAACTCCCGCTCTAGCCGTTCCTGGACAATTTCGGCATGTAAAAGTCCCTGAAAACCAATCTTAAACCCCGAGCCCAAAACCGGGGAACCAACCGGGGAATAGTTTAAGCTGGCGTCAACCAGCCTTAACTTTTCTAAAGCCGACTTTAATTTAATAAAGTCGCCGGACTCACTCGGATATAAATCCATAAACACCATCGGCTTGGGCTCCCGGTAACCTGGCAAGGGTGAGTCAGTTGGGGTGTCAGTGCTGGTTAAAGTGTCGCCAACCCTGGCTAAGCTAATATTTTTTAAACCGGTGGCAACAAAGCCGACTTCACCGCTTGATAGATTTTCAGTTAAATGCCGGGCGGGTAGAAAATAGCCAACCGCTTCAGCTGTAAACTGGTGACGATTGGACAAAAACATTAATTCGTCGCCTTTTTTAAGGCTGCCGGCAAAAAGCCTGACGTAAGCCACTACTCCCAAGTGGGTGTCGTAAACCGAATTAAAAACTAAAGCTTTAAGGGGGCCACCCGCCGCTGAGGCTGTGGGTGGCGGGGGCACGCGTTTAATAATTTCTTGCAGTAAATCTTTTACTCCTGCCCCCGTTTTGGCTGAAATTAATTTAATTTCTTCTTTTTTAAACCCCAAGGCCTCGTTTAACTGTTTGGTGACTAAATCAACTTCAGCGGCGGCTAGATCGATTTTGTTAATCACCGGAATAATTTCTAAATTAGCAGACAGGGCTTTATAGGCATTGCTTAAAGTTTGGGCTTGGATTCCCTGGGTGGCGTCGACCAATAAGAGCGCTCCCTCGCAAGCGGCCAAACTCCGGGAAACTTCATAAGAAAAATCCACATGACCGGGAGTATCAATTAGGTTTAGATAATAAATGTTAGATCCTAGATGATAGGTTAAACGCACCGGCGCCAGTTTAATAGTAATGCCCCGCTCCTGCTCAATCGGATTACTATCCAAAAGTCTTTGGGT
>DATEUG010000025.1:0-2449 GCA_035283225.1 Patescibacteria group bacterium
TTTCCGGCTCCCACAAGCCCCAATAAGTTAAGTTAATTGTTTCCGGCTCCGGCGCTTTTTGAAACCGGGGCCAAATTACTTTGGCGACCAGAAAAAATAAAAGCAATAAAATTATCCCGCCGATAATGAGGGGTAAGAATCGTTTTAAAAACGGTTCCTGCCCCTGAGCCGGCTCTCCTGTGGGCGGCGGCGGCGGACTTGTCCCGAGCGGAGTCGAGGGAGGAGTTGACGAAGGCACCGCCTCACCTTGGGTATCAACCGGAATCGGAAACGGCGGCTCAGTTACCGGTGGCGGGACTGGTTGGTTTAAATCATCCATGTGTTATCATCTTAACAAACGCCTGTTATGCTAAGCAATAAGGCCATCTCCATTTTAAGCGCTTGTATCTTGGGATTGGGCGGCTTGTTTTCTCTCCACGAGCTGGCTTACTACCAAAAAATTTACCCCCGCATTAAGGTGGACGCGGTCGAAATTTCTAACTTAACTTTGGAAGAAGCAGAAGAACGATTAAGCCTGGCCCTGCCTGCCTCACCTGGAGCGCTAAGCTTAACTTTCGGCGGCCTTAACTACCCCTTGCCATTAAACGACTTAGATCTTGTTTACGACTCTAAGGCAACGGCTCAAACCGCTTTTTTGATTGGCCGCAAAGGCCAAGTGATAGCCAACTTAATCACCAAGTGGCGTTTGTGGCGAATCGGCGAACAACTACCCTACCAATTTAGTTTAGATGAAACTAAGTTGGTCGCTAGAGTTGACCAAACTGCCGGCCAATTAGAAGAAAAGCCGATTTTGCCCCAATTAAAACTTAATGCCAAAAACCTGGTCGAGTTAATTCCGGGTAAAAATGGCCGGGTAATTAACAAAGATAGGTTGTATCCGGTTATTTACCAGCATTTAGGCTCTTTAAGCTTTGAACCAATCGAAATTCCGATTGATCTAATCGACACCAATATCGGCCAGGAAGAATTAATCCAGGCTAGTGAGCGCGCCGAAAAGCTTAAAACCAAACAGTTAATCGTTGCCGCCCCTGATTTTGAAAAAGTAATTTCCGGCCAGGAACTAATTGACCTTGCCGGTTTTGATTTAGACGCCAAAATTGCCAGCGCTGCTGGCGCTTGGGGAAGCCTTATTAATCGGCCAGCCCAAAATGCCGCCTTTAACTTTGATGGTCAAAAAGTGGTGGAATTTAAGCCGGCATTAAAGGGCTTGGCCGTAGACGAGGAAGCGGCAATTCAATTAATTAAAGCTGGTTTAGACTCGCTGTCTGCCACCAACTCTGCCAGCTACAGAGTCACTCTTAATGTCACCACCACTGAGCCGGAAATTACCACCGGCCAGGTCAACGATTTAGGCATTAAAGAACTTTTGGGCAAGGGCGAATCTACCTTTCATCACTCAATCGCTTCCCGGATTCACAACGTCGCCTTAACCGCCAATCGTTTAAACGGTGTCTTAGTTAAGCCCGGCGAGGTGTTCTCTTTTAATGCTGCTGTGGGTGACATTTCCGCCGCCACCGGTTATCAGTCGGCTTACATCATTAAAGACGGTCGGACGGTTTTAGGAGACGGTGGTGGTGTTTGTCAAGACTCAACCACAGTTTTTCGGGCAGCTTTAGCTGCTGGTTTGGAGATTGTGGAACGGCACCCTCATTCTTACCGGGTCACCTATTACGAACAAAACTCGGCCCCCGGAGTTGACGCCACTGTTTTTTCACCTTCGGTGGATTTGAAGTTTAAAAACGACACCCCCGGACACTTACTGATCCAAACCACGGTTAACCCCGCCACTCAATATTTAAAAGTCGAAATCTACGGCACCAGCGACGGCCGAACTGCCACCATCAGCAACTTTAGGTTGTGGGATCAATCACCGCCCCCGCCGGATGTTTATCAGGACGACCCGACCTTACCGGCAGGAACAATTAGACAGGTTGATTGGTCTGCCTGGGGGGCCAAAGCCGCCTTTGACTGGCTGGTGGTGCGCGATGGCCAAGTCTTACGCCAGCAAACCTTCTACAGCCGCTACCAACCCTGGCAGGCGGTTTATTTGCGCGGCACAGCCGGGGTATGATCGACTTTAACCGCTGGCTTAAAGTCCAAGCCGGCAGATACAACGATAAGCCGGCAATAATTTTTGACAAACGACAAATTAGCTATCGTGAGTTAAATCAGCTCACCGCTGCCCTGGCCAATCGTTGGCTTAAACAGGGTTTTAAGCCGGGCGACAGAATTGGCCTGGCCTTTAAAAACGCGCCGGAGATTATCTTAATTAACTACGCCGCCTGGCGGGCGGGTTTGGTGACCGTACCCTTAGATACCACCCGGGACACACCGGCTTTAAAAAAGTACAAATTAAAATTCACCGGGGCTAAAATTTGCCTTGACCCGACCAACTTTAAGCTGCCGTCAATTCAAACCAGTAACAACCTGCCGCCGGCTGACCCAAAAA
>DATEUG010000026.1:0-2178 GCA_035283225.1 Patescibacteria group bacterium
GCTCCATTACCTCACGATTAAAGGTGTAATGCACCAAATTTTGCTGAGTGGGGCTTAAGCTGGAAAAGCTGGCTTCGGAAATGGGCGCGACGCTATTAATCCCGGCCGCAATCCTGGCCCTGACCGCAATGCCGCCCAAAGTATCCGGAGTCATTAGGTCACGAACATTTTCACCCAGTTCGTGAATCACCTGACCCTGAATCACACCCTCCCAGCCACCGGAAGCATCGGTTCTTAGAACTTGAGTATGATGGACAACACCCACCAACTCACCATCTTGGTTGTGTTGCCAAAAACTGGACTTATCAGTGACGGCACTGGTTTCCGGCGTTTTTATCGGCGGCGCCACTCCGGCTAAGGCATTAACATCCACCCCGTCTCTTTGAGCCAAAAATGCCGCCTTACCCACTGCATCAGGGCTCCACTCCGGATGAAGGCGGGACAATTCATACTGGTAACGAGCCAAATCGGCGGAATTAATATCCCTATTCATCGACAGCATTTGACCATTGGCCAACTTACCGGTAATAACCGGCCTGTCTGCCGCCTCCGGATTGGGAGAAAAATCCCAGTGGCTGCCATCGGCATAATCAATTGCGCCGGAGACCATTACCGAGCCGCCGTCCCCAACAAAATCCACCTGAAGATTTTGCCAAACAGAGCCGTTGCTTAGTTCGAGCTGATCGATTTGATAACCGGTCGCGGTCGGGGTCACCTGGGGTTCATTTTCCACCTGGACATCAATGGTGGTATTAATCTGATTGTCGTTATTGGAATCAAAATAGTATTTACCGTCAGGCCCTTGAATAATTTCTGTCCTGCCGTCGCCGTCCAAATCCACGGTTAAGGGTAAAGGTTCGCCCATTTCCGGATTTAAGGCCGGCCGCTCTAAATGACCGCCGCTGATATTTTCCAAATCCGGCGGCACTAATTGATCTGTGGCGTACACGGCTTGATCTAGAACACCGTCGCCGTTGAAATCCCGCCAAAAGTTGCCGTCGATGTTTTTGACATACTCAATTTGAAGAGTTTGACCACCGTCATTAATCGTTTGGACTACCACGTCCGGCCCGGCGATGTTGTCTAAATAATAGTAAGCGGCATCACCCCGCTCGACCACCCAGCCATTATCATGAGCCGTTTGTAAATCCTGGTCTAAGTTAGCGGTTTCACCCGGATGCCAGTCAATATCCGATGTTGGTTCAATTGTCGGTGTGGGCATTTCTGTTGGTGGAACCACCGGTTGCGTGGCCTCTAGGCCAACAGCGGTAGCCGTCGCGGTCGCTACGGCTGCGGCCGGCTCCATGGCCGGCGCCTCAGTACCCCGACTTAGCTCACTAAGATAATGACTTCCAATTTGACCCGCTTGACCAAATACCGGACCGACTTCGCTAGCCGCTTCAACTGCTGCCGGAACCAAGATCGAACCCATATAGTAAGTGCTGGTGGCAAATTGAATTAAATTAACGGTTTTACCCAGCCAACCTTTTAGTTTTTGCTGATTGGCTGGAGTATTTTCCTGACCCCTGAAAACGATCTTTTCTCCCACTAAAGCAGCCATTCTTGGAGCAAAATACTGTGATACTCCAACTAACATCCTCCTGGCAAAAAAACTACTCATCAGCATCTCGGTAACATTTTTACCCACCGGTAATTGCTGCCTAAATACTTCTCCAATGGTGAGGGCGATACCGGCACCGGCCAAACCGATAACCATCACTGATTTTCTTTCGGTTTCTGAGTAACCAGATTTATCTAAGGCCTTGCCTAAAGTAGTTTGACGCCCATAAAGCTTGTCCAGCAAAAAGCGCATCCGCCAACCTTTTTTGGAAAACAAAGAGAATTTGGCCGCCTCCGGGTCAAAAACTAAATCCAGTTCATCGGCCCTGACTCCCAAAGCCTCTAACTGTTTAACCGCCTCATCAGTTCTTTTTTGACCCATCAGTGTTTTTACCTGTTCACTAATCCTCTTGGTGGTCCGGCTCTCTTTAAAGGCAATATAGGCAGCATTACCGCCGGCCATCAGTAATCCCAAGGCTGGATTAACAAACCTAAGTACCGTTGCTCCCAAAGCCACAATTTCTTTGTAGCCCCTGGGTTTAATAAATTCTTTCAGCGGCCGATGCAAGCTAACTTTCCTCTCGGCTTCAACCTTGGTTTTACCCGGAGCCTTTTTAA
>DATEUG010000027.1:0-4926 GCA_035283225.1 Patescibacteria group bacterium
CTCTTGGCCGGGGATTAGTTTTTTTCGTTTTCTTTTTTTAGTGGATTTTTTGAATCTGGTAAACCACAAGACCTGCCGGCGCGGTAATGCTGACTTGTTCACCCTTTTTCTTGCCGATTAAGGCTTGGCCCAAAGGGGAGGTGTGGGAGATTTTTTTCTCTAAAGGATCAGCTTCCCATTCACCCACTAGTTCATAAGTATGAAGTTGGTTTTTGGTTTTGACGGTTACTTTAGAGCCTAATTTAACTTCGCCATTTGAGGCCTTAGGTTTGATTAAAATTGCTTTGACAATCAGCTCATCCAGTTCTTCGATCCGGCCTTCAATAAAAGCCAATTCTTCTCTGGCTGCTGCATACTCGCTGTTTTCTGATAAATCGCCGTGTCCCCGGGCGATGGTGACCCGTTCAATTAAGCGCGGCCGTTTTTCGTCCACCAAAACTTTAAGCTCGTCCTTGAGCTCTTTTAAGCCAACAGCGGTCAAATGAAAATCTTTTTGATCCATGGGAATTGATCCTTGCTAGCGCCTCACCGGGCAACTTTATTTAAAACAGTAAACAGGATTATACAAAACGTGAGACTAATGTCAATGTTATAATCTCGCCATGAAACTGACTCAAGTTAAAAACCATTTTCGCCAAAACGACCCGTTAATCTTTCAAGTTTTAGTGAAAATGAAGTTTCAACTTCTGACCTCACTTGAGGCTGACCGCGGCATTTACTTTCGGAAACTTTGCGGCGAAATTATCTCCCAGCAGTTGGCTGGTAAAGCGGCCGAGGCAATTTTTAATCGGTTTGTTAAATTAATGCCGTCAGTTAGTTTTACCCCAAAAGCAGTTTTGTCGGTACCTGACCAAGCCTTGCGCGACGTTGGTTTATCCTGGGCCAAAGTTAAATATATTAAAGATTTGGCTGATAAGGTTACCCGTCGGTTGGTAAAACTTGATCATCTCCAGACATTGGCCGATGAAGCGGTTGTGGCCGAGCTTGTCAAAGTCAAAGGCATTGGGCCATGGACTGCCGAAATGTTTTTGATTTTCACTTTAGGTCGGGAAAACATTTTTTCCCACGGCGATTTAGGTTTAAGGAATGCTTTGATCAAACTTTACCGTTTGCGCCGGCAGCCGACAGTAGCGAGAGTAAATAAGATCGTTAACCGCTGGCACCCTTACAAGTCCTACGGTTCGCTGGCTTTATGGCACAGCCTTGACAACCGCTAGCGGCAGAGTTATCGTTTTCATATATGGCTCAAACAAAACCGGCTATGCCCGAAACGACAGCGTTGCAGATGGTTAAAAATTACCTGTTTCTTCTTCCGGCAAACGCCTTAGTGCTTTATTTAGCTAACCTAATGTTTCCCAACCAAGTGGTGTTGGGCAACATGAGTTTATCTTTATGGTGGGCGATCGGTATGAGTGCCGGCAAATTAACTTTGATTGCAGTTTTGGCTACGCCTTTAATTGAGGCTTGGGCCAAAATGCAAAAGCGGGTTTTATCCACCATGGATTGGATGTTAGCCTTCCTGGTGATTGATTTTGCCGCCCTTTGGCTGATTACCCGCTTCTCGGCTCAATACGGCCTGGGGGTGACTTCCTGGGTTGTCGTTTTGATTCTCGCCGTGGTCTTGGACATAGTCCAGGGCATGGTGATGATGCTGGCCTACAAGAAGAACTGAGATAAAGCTAATTTGCACCAATGATGGTCATTTTCGGACTTACCCTCTTGAGTTTGTGGTTGACTCAGTCTTTGTGGTTACCCGGTTGGTTTACCAGTCATGACGGTGTTACCCACTTAGCCCGGTTGGCCCAGTATCTGACTTTACTTGCCGATGGGCAGATTCCGCCGCGTTTTGCCGGTACCTTGTTGGGCCATTTGGGTTACCCGGTCTTTGTTTTTTCCTACCATTTGCCGTTCATGATCGGGAGTGTTTTTAGCTTTTTGGGCTTTAACTTAACTAATTCCTTAAAATTGGTTTTTGGTTTGAGTGTTTTTTGGTCAGGCCTGGGAATGTATTTACTTTTAAAGCAAT
Source organism: Patescibacteria group bacterium (assembly GCA_035283225.1). Classification (GTDB taxonomy): domain Bacteria; phylum Patescibacteriota; class Microgenomatia; order UBA1400; family CG1-02-47-37; genus DATEUG01. Next base: position 2,027 of record DATEUG010000027.1, read on the forward strand.
GGTTTAAACCGTTGGCTAGTTTTGTCGGCGCCTTTTTGTTCTTGGCCGCGCCCTACCGCTTACTCTTGGTTTTTGTCCGGGCGGCAGTGGGTGAGGCCTTGGCTTTGAGTTTACTGCCGTGGTTGCTGTTAGCCCTTCATAAAAAGAACCTAATTGGCATTGCTCTGATGGTAGGGTTAGTTACTTTGTCCCATTCACTCTTTTGGCCGATGTATTGGGGTTTGGTGTTGACCTATGTGCTGTTAATTTTTAAAGGCTGGTCCCGACGTTACGTCGGTGGCTTGGTTCTGGGTTTGGGCTTGAGTGCTTTTTATTGGCTGCCGCTACTTTTAGAAAGAAAGCTTATCGTCTTTGACCAGACTAATACCAACTTAGCCGTCGGCCACCTGCTGGAGTTAAAACAGCTGCTGTACTCGCCCTGGGGCTATGGTTATTCCCATTCTGGTATTGAGCAGGACGCGATGTCGTTTCAGGTGGGGATTGCCCAGTGGTTGGTAGTCGGGGCGGCTGTTGGCTGGCTGCTTTTAAAACGCAGGTTTCCGGCGCTGGTACTTTGGGCCCTGGTTTGGTTTGCGCTGGCAATTCTATTGATGGTGGATTGGGTGGGGGCCCGGTATCTGTGGCAGAATTTGGCGGTGATTAAAATGATCGACATTCCCTGGCGCTTAATATCAGTGGCGGTGTTTGTCGTTTCCTTTCTGGCTGCTTGGCTGGTGAGTCAGCAGAAAAAATTAGCCTGGGTTTTAGCCTTCGGATTAATGGCGGTGGCGTTATATACCAATCGCAATCATCTAAGAGTGAATCAAGTAATTAATCCTCCGGAAGCAGATTTTTACACTTATGCCGGCACCACCACTTTTTTAAACGAATTCCGACCCCGTTGGCGTCAGTCCGATAAAACCAACACTCTTGATCCGAAAGTCTTAAGTGAAGCCGAAAGCGACAAGATTAAGCTGTCAACTAACCGTTCCAACCGGCTTGAGTTTTCGACGGATTTTGGTGAAGTGCGTAATGTCCAGATAAATTTGTTGTATTATCCCGGCTGGCACTTTTTTACTCGAACGGGAGAGAGCTGGCGCGAACTAAAGTTGGGGGAAGAGATCAAGTTAGTGGAAATGACTGAACATCCGGTCGGGTTTGGCCAATGGACTTTTCTGGATATAGAAGGAACGCTGCAAATGAAGGCGCCGGCGGGTGAGCAATCATTTCGATTTACTTTTACCGAAACGCCGATGCGCCAATTTGCCGATTGGGTCAGCCTTACCAGTTTGATTATTTTCCTGGGGGCATTAATCAAAAAACGATTGGTAAAGCTGTGACCCCACCGGGAATCGAACCCGAGTTTCTAGGATGAGAACCTAGTGTCCTAACCGTTAGACGATGGGGCCCCCTCGACTTCGCTCTGGGTTATAACCATGAGCTTAGCCGAATGGCTATAGCGCCTATTTTATCACTATGCGGGCGCCAGCTAAATTGGCGGCTTCACCGCTTGAAGATTTTAACTCGACCACATAAGTGTAGTTGCCGGTATGGAGTTTAAAACCCGGTGAAGTTTTCCAGGTAATAGTCGGGCTGTTGTGAAATACTTCGGTGACCGACATTACCGCTCCGGTGGTTTTGTTTTTTAGCCGTGCCCAAGCCTCGCCGCCGACAATTGACAGCCCTGCCTCGAAGGTGGCGGAAACATCGCTGGGATAATCGGCTGAATTGATAGTTACTTGCTGTCCGGTTTCGGTCCAGTCTCTTTGATTGGTGCTGGCCGAACCCAGATAAATAGTTTGCGGCTGGAAATTAGTGGTGCTGGTGGTTGTAACGCCTCCCTGGCCGGAGGGAACAGCGCCGGGTTCTTCTGTTTCCAGGGTGCTGATTCGACTCGTCAAACTGTCCAAAACATTTTGCAAAGAGTTAGGCAGTTCTGTTTTAACGGTTTCGGTTTGGGTAGTGGTGACGCTGGGTTTTTGTTTTAGCAAAGTTAATTCGGCCTGTTGCTGGTTGCCTTTTAAAAGCAGTCCAATTACCCCGAAGGATAGAAGAGTAATCATTACGATCTCAAACCACTCGCGCCGTTCCATAGTATCAGTATACCTCAAGCCAGTTTAATTAAAATGGCGCCAGCGACCATGATGACTGCGGCCAAAATTCCTAATGGTTTGGGTCGGTCTTTAAGCCACCACCAACCTAAAAGTAAAATCACAATCAGCTGCAGCTGTTTGATGCCGACTGCCAGGGCGATCGGTCCCAAGGCAAAAGCTTTGAAAATAGCAATTACCGAAAAAGCATAAATTAAACTTTGCAACGCCAATGACTTAAAGTTGTTTTTTACTTGGGTTAACCAGCCTGGTTTTCGTTGGCTCAAATAGCCGGCCAGTAGCAAGGTAATCACTAGATTTTCTCCCAGAAGGACTAAAGCGGGATTGTCGGGCTTAACGCTAATAATCGCAATTTTGTCAAAAACCGCCGAAACACTGGTTATTACCGAGGCGATCACGACTTTTAATGAATCTTTCTCGGTAAATAATTTTTTCAAAGGCAAGAGTAGGTCTTTATCAGCCCGCTCAAATTTTAAGAGATAAACACCGACTACCACCAAGGTTAAACCTATCATTGCTTTGACGCTGACTGTTTCTCCTAAAAAGATTAAGCCCAAAATGTAGGCAGTCGCCGGATGAAAACTGGCCAGGGGAGCCAGTAGGGAGAGGCGGCCTTGTTTTAAGCCAGACATGGCGAGGGTTTTCGCAGCGGCAAAGACCGTGGCCGAACCCACCACCCCAAGCAAAAAACCAGACCAGTTAATCTCACCAAAACCTTGTCGCCAAGCTAACCAAATGACCAGGGGTATGTTTAGACTAAACAGCGTCCAGGAAAGGACAGAAGCATTAACTTTACTTAAAACCTGTTTA
>DATEUG010000028.1:0-11962 GCA_035283225.1 Patescibacteria group bacterium
AAGCGGACAATCGTGTCGGTAACAATCATCGCCGGCAGTTCGCCGCCGGTTAAAACATAGTCGCCGATGGAGATTTCCTCATCAACTAGGGCACGGATGCGCTCGTCAAAACCCTCGTAGTGGCCGCAGACTAAAATCAAATGTTTTTTTCGACTCAATTTAGCGGCCAGCTTTTGATTGAAGCTTTTTCCTTGAGGGGTGAGAAGGATTTTGTAGCCAGGGTTGAGAGCGGCTAAAGCCTTATCAATAATGTCGACCCGCATCACCATGCCGGCACCGCCGCCAAAGGGTTTGTCGTCGATGGTTTTCCTTTTATCTTCGGCCCAGTCGCGAAGATCATGAATTTTGATCTTGACCAGGCCGGCGCGTTGGGCGCGAGAGAGAATACTTTCAGCAAACGGTCCGGCAAACATACCTGGGAAAATGGTCAGGATGTCGACATTTAGTTTCATAGAGTTTGATTTTACTATACCGGTAGTGTATTTTAATGACATGCGTCGGGGTTACTCCCTGTTGATTGTTATTGCCGCCCTGTTATGGAGCCTGGATGCTTTGGTGCGGCGTCAGCTTTATTTTATCCCTGCTCCTTTTTTGGTGACCATAGAAACAATGATCAGGGTTTTGATCCTACTGCCATGGTTTACGCGCTTTTTGCCAGAGTACAAACTGATGAAAGCTAAAGATTGGTGGGTAATGATGGGGATGGGAATCATTTCCGGAATGATCGGAGTGACCTTATTTACTGCGGCTTTAGCTCAGGTAAATGACATTAACTATTCGGTAGTAGCGCTGCTTCAACAAACCCAGCCGCTGTTTGCAGTGTTCTTGGCAGTTTTGATTCTTAAGGAAAAAGTCAGCCTCAAGTTTGCCTTGCTAGGATTAGTGGCAATGATTGCTGCTTACTTTCTTGCTTTTCCCGGCTTGGTGCCGACATTCTTGGGTAACAGCGGTGAGTTAAAGGCTGCTTTACTGGCTTTAGGGGCGGCTGCCGCTTGGGGTTCGGGCACGGTTTTATCCAAACTGATGCTGTCTAAATTAAGCTATGCCGCTACAGCCATGCTCAGATTTATTATTACCGGTATAACTGCCTTAGTTTGGAGTTTGTTTTCCGGTCAATCTTATGTTCTCAGCACCCTGACAGTAAACCAATGGGGAATGATTTTATTTTTAGCCATTGTCGGCGGTGTCGCTTCCTTCATGCTTTACTACAAGGGTTTACAGCATACCGAAGCCAAGGTTTCGACTTTCGCGGAAATGACTTATCCCTTAACGGCGGCTTTTATCGGCTTTGCTTTTTTGGGAGAAAGATTAGTGTTAATCCAGATAGTGGCGGCCGTAGTGCTGTTAGCGACGATTCTTGGAATTACTTTAAATAAGAATGAATAAGCGTTGGTCTCCTTTTCTGATCATGCTGGCGGCAATTCTGTGGAGCGCCGACGGAGTGTTGCGGCGTCAGCTTTATGCCTTACCGCCGGCAACAGTAGTAATGTTGGAGCATGCTTTTGGCGTTTTAATTGCTTTGCCGTTTTTGCCTAAGGTGATTCACGAATATAAAAAAATGACCAAAAAAGACTGGCTGGTAATGCTGACGATCACTGTCTTTGCCTCAGTCCTGGGAACAATTTTTTACACCGCCGCTTTAGGAAAAGTTAATTACATCAATTACTCGGTAGTAGTCTTACTTCAGCAAACCCAGCCAATTTTTGCCATTGCCTTGGCCGGATTGCTTTTGAAAGAAGCTTTAACTAAGAAGTATTTAATTCAGGCGGTAATTGGATTAGCGGCGGCATATTTCTTGGCTTTTCCCAGCTTAAGGCCTAACGTTTTGGGCTTATCCGGTGAAACGAGCGCGGCAATGCTGGCTATGGGTGCGGCTATCGCTTGGGGTTCGGCCACGGTTTTGGGCAAGCTGATCTTAAAAACCTTGTCTTTTAAAGCAGCGGCAATTTTAAGATTTGCTTTGGCCATCCCGATTGCCTATCTGGTAGCGGTATTATCCGGCCAGACTTACCCTTTGTCTGCTGTGACCACCAGTCAGTGGTTGAGCCTGTTAGGCATCGCCCTAAGTTCAGGCATGGTGGCGTTTTTGATCTACTACAAGGGTCTATCCGGCACGCCGGCAAAAGTGTCAACCTTGGTTGAGTTAACCTGGCCGGTATCGGCCGCGTTTATCGGCTTGCTTTTCTTTAAAGAAGTATTAACGCCGGTTCAGCTTGTAGCCGGTGTGGTATTATTGGCAGACATTGTCACCTTAGTACTAAGAACCAGGAGTTGAAATGGTTATCAGCGGCCGGGTGGTAGAAGGCGAAAAAGCCGGGAGGACTATTGGTTTTCCCACCGCCAATTTAAAACTTAACCAAAAGCTCAAAATTAAACCCGGCGTTTATGCCGCCGTTTGCGCTTTAAGCGGCCAAAACTATCTGGGTTTGGCTTACTACGGTAAGCGCTATATTTTTGGTGACAAAGTTAACAGCTTTGAAGTTTACTTATTAAACTTTAAGCAAAATATTTACGGGAAAAAGTTGACCGTGAGGTTAACTGATTTTATCCGCGGCCCGAAGCGCTTAACCACATTATCGGCAGTAAAAAAAGCGCTGACCAATGATTTGAAAAGGTTGTCTGATAAGAAAGTAATTTTAGTGAACCGGAAAGACGAGATTCAGGGAGTTGGTGATTTAATCAAGGTGCACAAAAACCCGCCTAAGCTCCACCGGGCCGTTTCCGTGTTTATTTTCAACAGTAAGGGAGAACTTTTAGTGCAGCAGCGAAGCAAATTTAAGCCGCTTTGGCCGATGAATTGGTCTAACACCAGCTGCACCAATGTTCGTCCGGGCGAAACTACCCTGGCCGCGGCCGGGCGTTGTTTGTTGAGGGAAATGGGCTTAAAAGTCAAACTTAAGTTTAAGCACAAGTTTATTTACCAAGCTAAATACAGCCGAAATTTAAGTGAGTATGAAGTTGATTCGGTTTTTACAGGCGTGACTAACGCTAAACCGAAACTTAACCCTAAGGAAGCATCGGCTTATAAATACCTTAGCCGATTTGAGGGTTTAAGGTTCACTCCTTGGTTCAAGCCTGCCTTATCTGGTATATTTAAGTCATGAAAATCGTCTGTTTGGGGACTGGTTATGTGGGCTTAGTCAGTTGTGCTGTTTTTGCTCATTTAGGGCACGAAGTCATCGGTTTGGATATTGATGAGAAAAAGATTAGCCGCTTAAAAAAAGGCCAGGTAACGATTTACGAGCCCGGTTTGGAAGAATTGTTTGGTAAACATTTAGGCAAAAATCTGGAGTTTACCACCAGCTACTCCGAGGCACTCAAGGGAGCGGAAGTAATTTTTATCTGTGTCGGCACGCCGCCCAAATCAGACGGCAGCTATGACTTAAAGTATGTTTTTGCCGCGGCCGAGTCAATTGCTAAACATTTAACCGGTTATGCCGTCGTGGTCATTAAATCCACCGTGCCGCCGCTAACTACGACTAAAGTCAAAGAGATTATCCAAAAAAACACCGGGGTTGACTTTGACATTGCTTCTAATCCGGAGTTTTTGCGCGAGGGTTCGGCCGTTAATGATGCTTTACACCCTTCCCGGATCATTTTTGGGGTGGAAACCAAAAAGGCTGAAAGCTGGTTAAGGCAAGTTCATAAAAAACTGCCCGGGCCGGTTTTAGTCACTACACCTCAATCCGCTCAACTGATTAAATATGCTTCCAACGCGATGCTGGCCACCCGAATTTCATTTGTCAACGCCATGGCGATTATGGCTGATCAGGTGGGAGCCGACATTAAAGACGTGGCGGCAGGTTTAGGTCTTGATCCCAGAATTGGCTCAAGCTTTTTGGAAGCCGGTTTGGGTTATGGCGGCAGTTGTTTCCCTAAAGACACTTGGGCCTTAATTTCTTTTGCTAAAACTCTAGGTTACGACTTTAATTTTTTAAAGCAGGTAGATCAGGTTAATAACGACCAGGTGGATTACTTCGTCAATAAAATAAAACTTTTCTTTGGCGGTTCCTTAAAGGGGAAACTATTAACCGTTTTAGGCTTAGCGTTTAAACCCAACACTGATGACCTGCGTGAAGCCCGGTCCGCTTTGGTAATTGACCGGTTAACCAAGTTAGGAGCCGTGGTGCACGCCTATGATCCGGTGGTGAAAACCAAATTTGACGATGCCTATCAGGCGTTAACCAATAGTGACGGTTTAGTCTTAGTCACCGAGTGGCAGGAATTTAGCGAGTTAAACTTTAAGCGGGTAAAAAAATTGATGCGGAGGCCGAACATTTTTGACGGCCGGAACTTCTACGACCCTGAAAAGATGAAAAAATTAGGCTTTAACTATTTAGGCATCGGACAAAGGTGAGTAAAACCGCTTTTATCACCGGCATCACCGGTCAGGATGGCTCATATTTGGCCGAGCTTTTATTAAGCAAGGGTTACCGGGTTTTTGGCCTGGTCAGCAATAAATACAACATCGGCTTTGACAACTTGGCGGCAGTTAAGGATAAAGTTGAGCTTTTACAGGGGGATTTGTTGGATCAAAAGTCGTTAGCCAAAGCCTTGCAAACCGCTAAGCCCGATGAGATCTACAACCTGGCGGGGTTAACGTTTGTGCCGGCATCATGGGATGACCCCAGTTTGGTATTTGCCATCAACGCTTGGGGAGTATCGCATCTTTTAATGCTTATAAGAAACTTGCTGCCCCAGTCTAAGTTTTACCAGGCAACCTCGGCTAAAATCTTCGGCCGGCCGGTAGTCAGCCCCCAAACAGAAGAAACACCTTTAAACCCGGTTGATCCCTACAGTGTTTCCAAGGCAGCGGCTCACTACTTGGTTAGAGGCTTTAGGGAGCATTTTAAATTGTTTGCCGTTTCCGGGATTTTGTATAACCACGAGTCGGAGCGCCGGGGCGAAGAATTTGTCACCCGAAAAATTACTTTGGCGGCTGCTAAAATCAAAAAAGGCTTAGCGAAAGAATTGTCTTTAGGTGATTTGAGCGCCCGCCAGGATTGGGGTTATGCCCCCGATTATGTCGAGGCGATGTGGCTGATGCTTCAAGCCCAGACTGCCGCTGACTATATTATTGCCACCGGCCAGCTGCATTCAGTTGAAGAAGTCTGCCAAATCGCTTTTGAGCATTTGGGTTTAAACTTCAAAGATTATGTTAAGGTTGATAAAAGCCTGTTCAGGCCAAGCGAGGCCAAAGAACCCGTGGGCGATGCCGGTAAGGCAAAAAATGAGCTTAACTGGCAGCCCAAAACCAGCTTTAGGCAGATGATTATCAAAATGGTTGAACATGATTTACAATTAATAAAGTCATGAAAAAGGCACTTATCACCGGCATCACCGGGCAGGACGGCTCTTACTTGGCCGAGTTTTTATTGAAAAAAGGCTATCAGGTCTTTGGGATGACCAGAAGAACCAGTACTCCCAATTACGACCGGATCAAAGACATTGTCGACAAAATCACTTTGGTTTCCGGAGATTTATTAGACCAGCACTCTATGTCTTACGCGATCAAAGAAATCCAGCCGGATGAAGTTTACAATCTGGCCGCCCAGTCGTTTGTGCCCGCCTCCTGGAGCCAGCCGGTATTAACCGGTGAGTTTACCGCTTTGGGGGTGACCCGGATTTTGGAGGCGTTAAGGTTGGTCAGGCCCGAGGCTAAGTTTTACCAGGCTTCTTCTTCGGAAATGTTTGGCAAGGTGGTTGAAACTCCCCAAAAGGAAACCACCCCGTTTTATCCCAGAAGCCCTTACGGTGTGGCTAAAGTTTATGGCCACTGGATTACCGTTAACTACCGCGAGTCTTATGATTTGTTTGCCGTCTCCGGGGTTTTGTTTAATCATGAGTCGCCCCGAAGAGGATTGGAGTTTGTCACCAGAAAAATCAGTAACGCCGTTGCCCGGATTAAACTTAAAAAACAGGAAAAACTTAAGTTGGGAAATCTGGAATCAAAGCGGGATTGGGGTTATGCCCCCGATTATGTCGAAGCGATGTGGCTGATGCTCCAGCAGGATAAGGCCCAGGATTTTGTGATTGCCACCGGTAAAACCTGGTCGGTCAAACAATGTGCTGAAATGGCTTTTAAAGCCGCCGGTTTAAACTGGCAGGATTATGTGGAAATCGACAAACAGTTTATGCGCCCGGCCGAAGTCGATGTTTTAGTCGGTGACGCCTCAAAGGCTAAAAAGATCTTAAAATGGGAACCAAAAACCAGTTTTGAGGAAATGATGAAGATTATGGTGGAAGCCGATTTAAAGCGTGAGCAGAACTCATGAGGGTAACGATTGTCATTCCCACTTACAATGAGCGGGAGAATGTCGGCAAAACCATAGACGGCCTGGAAAAGGTTTTCCCTGAGTTGCCCGAGGATCAAATGGGGATTTTGGTGATTGATGATAATTCTCCGGACGGCACTGCCGGAATAGTCAAAGCCAAAGCCAAACAATACGGCAACATTTACTTATTACCCAACCGGGAGAAGAAAGGTTTGGGCGCGGCCTACATTAAAGCTTTCCAGTATGCCATGGCTAAACTTAACGCCGAGGCCGTTTTTGAATATGATGCCGACGGAAGTCACCAACCCCAATATATTCCGCCGATGGTTAAGTTATTGGCAGGTGAGGCCGATGTCGTTGTCGGCAGCCGCTACATTCCCGGCGGCAGCATGCCGCCTGATTGGGGAGCGTTTCGCAAGTTTGTTTCATTTGTCGGCAACCTGATTGCCCGAGTGGTGTTGTTTACCCCTCAATACACCGATATGACTTCCGGTTTTCGCGGCAGCAAAACTAAGTATATTAACCAAATTGACTTACCCAATTTATTATCCAAACAGTTTGCTTACAAAATCCAGCTTTATTACGAACTACATAAACTTGGCGCCAAAATTGTCGAGTACCCGATCGAGTTTATTGACAGGGATGTAGGCAAAAGCAAGTTCCCCCGAAACAATGTCCGTGATTCGTTGCGGGTGGTTTTCTCCTTGCGTCTAAGAGACAGTCAAAAACTAATTAAGGTGATGGTGGTGGGGGGAGTCGGCACCATTGTCCAGTTAATTGCCTTTAATTTATTGCGCGCGGGCTTAAATTTGGCTTTAGCCCAAAACATATCAATTGAGCTGGCGATTATTTCTAATTTTATTTTAAATAACATCTGGACCTTTAAAGCCAGAAGCTGGAGCTGGGTGCGGTTTATTAAGTTTAACGTTTTGTCTTTGGGTTCGATCGTGATTCAAAATGTAGTTTTACTGGGAGGCGTTTATCTCTTGGGCCGCTCGGTTTTAATTGAGAACGGCTTAGTCCTTTTGGGTATTTTACTCGGTCTAACCTGGAACTATTTAATGTACACCCGAGTTGTTTGGAAATGATTTGGCTGATCACCGCTTTCGGCGCGATTTTAAGGTTTTACCGGTTAACTTCAACTTTGCAGTTTTTGGGTGATCAGGGCAGGGACGCCCTGGTTTTAAAGGACTTAATCGTTAATTTTAATCTGCCGTTTATCGGTCCGATCACTTCAGTCGGCGGTTTTTACCTAGGTCCGCTCTATTACTACTTAATGGCCCCATGGTTGTGGCTGGCACGGTTTAACCCGGTCGGGCCGGCCTATGCCACGGCGGCCATAGGCGTTGCTACCATTCCGGTTTTATATTGGGTGACAAAAAAATTGTTTTCCCAAAATTCGGCTTTATGGGCCAGCGGTCTTTATGCCCTGGCCGCCATTCCGGTTTTAGAAACCCGGGGGATGTGGAACCCTAATCCGATGCCTCTGGCCGTTTTAGGAATTTTGTATGGCTTTTATTTAGCTAACTACAAAAATAAACCCAAGGGTTTGCTTTTGGCCGCGGTCTCTTTAGGGGCGGCCTTACAGCTTCACTACATGATTGTGTTTTTGGCGCCGGTAATTTTATGGCAGCTTTACAAGGCTAAAAAACACACCCGGGAGTTAATTACCGGCGCCGGTATTTTAGGCTTGATGCTGTTGCCGCTGGTTTTATTTGAGATTAAAAACAATTGGCTTAACGTTAGGGGTTTGCTGGAGTTTTTGGGCAAGCGTCAATACACCAGCGTTAATTTGTGGCTGATTATCAAAAACACGGTGGGAAGAAGCGAGCAGGTGATCGGGATGGTTTTAGGCTTTGGCCGGAGCTTTAATTTACTGCGCGCTTTAATCACCCGAGGCTGGTTATTAGGCATGGTCTGGTGGTTAATTAAAAAGCGCCAGCCGGGTTTGGTGCTAACTTCAGTTTGGTTGTTGGCTAGCGTTGCCACTTTGTCGGTGTATCAGGATAATGTTTATCCTCATTATTTGGGGTTTTTGTTCCCGGTGGTGTTTATGCTAACCGGTCTAATCTTGTCGCAGTTTAAAGGCTGGCTGATGCCTTTAGCTTTAACTTTTTTACTTTTGTTTGTGACTGCCAACGCTCCCCAGCTAAAAACAGCTTTATCGGCAACCGGCAACTTACAATCAGTTGAAAAAACGGCCAAATTTATCCTTGAGGACGCTAAAGCCAATCAATACAGTGCTTACAACCTGACCTTAATTGATGAAACCCGTGATTACCGGGCCCAAGCTTTTCGCTATTTTGTTGAAGTTTACGGCGGCAAACCTTTGGGAGAAGCCGATTACCCTAAAACTGACATTTTGTATGTGGTTTCTCCTTACAGGCAAACAGACATCTTAAGCCGTCAAAACTGGGAGATTAGTTCGCTTCTTCCTGCCAGTTTAATTCAGACCTGGGAGTTTACCGGCAGCGAAAATATTTATAAACTGGAAAGATTATGATTTCGTCTTTGACAATCATCATTCCTGCTTTCAATGAGGCGGCCAACTTTAAAGCCGGCAAATTAGAAGAGGTGGCCGATTACTTGAAAAAAAATAAACTGGACTGGGAAGTATTAGTGGTTGATGACGGTTCCAGCGATGGCTCAAACGTAGCGATTGCCAAATGGGTTAACCAGCAGCTTCATTGGCGTTTTATTCAAAATCCTCATCAGGGTAAAGCGGCTACTGTCATGGCCGGAGTGGTAGCGGCCACAAAACCTCATTTACTCTTTACCGACTTTGACCAAGCTACCCCCATCGGCGAAGTGGAAAAATTATTGCCGTTTATTGCCAAAGGCTATCAGATTGTCATCGGCTCGCGCGAAGTCAAGGGGTCGTTGAGGGCCAAAGAACCCTGGTATCGACATTTAATGGGTAAGGGTTTTAACTTTTTAGTCCAGATTGTCGCTTTACGGGGGATTCATGACACCCAATGCGGCTTTAAAATCTTTGATGCCAAAATTGCCAAAGACTTATTTAACCGTTTAAAAGTTTACCGGCCACGGCCGGAAAAGCACGCCTTTACCGGTGCCTTTGATGTGGAACTTTTGTTTTTGGCCCAAAAACAGGGGCTTGAGGTGGCGGAAGTGCCGGTTCATTGGTATCACTCACCCACCACCAGGGTGAATCCGATCCGCGACTCAATCAGGATGTTTATGGATGTAGTCAAAATCCGACTGGCCGATCTTTTTGGCCTTTATCGATGATCGGTTTATTTTTTATAACTTTCTTATCGCTGGTTGTTTACAGCTTTAGCCGTCAGGATTTAAATCTAACCTGGTTTCGCATAATTGCGCCATTCCTGCAAAACTTAGGCTGGTACCAGAGGCCTTTGGCTACTCTGATTTTTTTGATTTTGGCGGCGATTTTAACTTTTACTTATTTTAAACTTTTGCCCCGGCGGTTTAGCTGGCGTTTCTTGATAGCCTTAGTTGCTATCGGGGTTTTGGCTTATCCGATGTTTTCCTACGACATTTTCAACTATATGTTTAATTCAAAGATGGTCTTAATTTACGGCGCCAATCCCCATCTTAAGACTGCTTTAGATTTTGGGTTTGATCCGATGGTGCGGTTTATGCAAAACACCCATACACCGGCACCCTACGGCTACGGCTGGACGCTAATCTCGCTCGTCCCCGGCTTAGCCTGGATTAGCGGTAAATTCACTCTGGCTTTTTGGGCAATGAAATTGTTTGTGGCTGCTTTTTTCCTGGGAGCAATTTGGGTCTTAAAGCGTTTGGTCGATAAACTTTTTCCCGGTCAATCCTGGCGGCTAATGTTATTTGCCTTAAATCCACTGGTGTTAACCGAAACCTTAATTAACGGCCACAACGATGTAGTGATGATGTTTTTGGCGCTTTTAAGCTATTGGCTGTTAATTAACCGGCGCCGGGCGCTGTCGGTTTTATCGCTGCTTGTATCAGCCGCCATGAAATATGCCACCATCGTCCTATTGCCGCTTTATCTATTTAAACCCAAGTGGAAATATTGGGATTGGCCTTCAGCGGCAGCAATTTTATTGTTTTTAGTTCCCTTTACCCGGCCCAACCAAGTTCATGCCTGGTATTTGATTTGGGGATTTTCATTTGCGGTTCTGTCTAAATACCGCTTAATAACAACGGTATTTACTGTTTTGACCATCTTGGGGTTAATTCGCTACGCCCCCTACATTTACGCTGGCAACTGGAACTTTCCCGTCTATCATTTGCTAAAATAAGGCATGTTGCTTGGTGCCATTGCTTTGATCGTCTTTTTATTGCTGCGGTTGGTTAATTTGGATTTAATTCCGGTTTTTGCCGACGAGGCGATTTATATCCGCTGGGCTCAGCTTATAGGTAGCGATTGGCACAATTTCTTTATTCCCTTGTCTGACGGTAAAACCCCTTTGTTTATGTGGTTATTAGCACCATTATTGAAGTTTGGGGCTGACCCGCTTCTAACCGGCCGGCTGCTATCAGTAGCCGCCGGGCTGGGAACGGTCATAGGTATTTATTTATTAACTAAAAAACTTTTTGACAGGCAAACGGCTATTTGGGCCGCCGGCTTGTCTGTAATCCAACCTTTTCTAGTATTTTATGATCGTTTAAGCCTGGTTGATAGTTGGCTGACCGCCTTGATTGTCTGGTCGGTTTATTTAAGTTTAAACCCGAGCCTGTGGCTGGGCCTGTTTTGGGCGGGGGCATTGCTGACTAAACCTTCAGCCGGTTTGTTTATTGCCATAAGCGCGATTTGGCCGGCATTAAAAAGAAAAAATTGGTTTACTTTAGCTGGGGCGGCAGTTTTGGCTTTTGCCATTTTTAATTTGCAGCGTTTATCCTCGGCTTTTCATTTGATCCAAAGCAGGAGCGGCGATTATTTACAGTCGCCCCATTTTTCTTTTGACAGCCTAAAATTATTTATTGGCTGGCTGGCGGCTTATTTTTCCTGGATAGGCTTGATTGTTTTTGCACTGACTTTAGCTTGGGCAGTCTGGCGCCGGCAGCTTAAGATTTTAGCTTTAAGTCTTTTGGTTTTAGTTCCTTTTATGACTACTTTATTGATCGGTAAGATTGTTTATCCCCGGTACTTGCTGCCGCTGGTGCCCTTTATGGTAATCATTATCGCTTGGGGATTAAGACAGTGGCGACATTTGGGCTTAGCGGCGGCGGCCGTTTTGGCTATTTTGTGGATGTTGCCGATTAAACTGCCGCCGGCCGAAACTGTCCAATATTTCGAGTCGTGGTCAGCAGGTTATGGATTAAAGGAAATCAGGAATTATTTGCGGACTTTGCCGGAGGGTCAAAAAGTGATGGTAGCGACCGAGGGTAGTTTTGGCACTTTACCGGACGGCCTGTCGATTTACTTTTTTGGCGACCCGAAGATTGAGATTAAGGGGGTCGGTTTCCCCAAAACAACCGTCAATCAGGATATGGAAACCGCCTTAACCGAAGGCAAAAGAGTCTTTCTGGTTGCCAACTGGCAACGCTATACCCTGACTGACGTAGATAGGTTGAAGTTAATTGCCGAGTATCCTCGCCCGACTGGTGAAAAACTAATGTTCTATGAAGTTTATTAAACGTTATTGGCTGTTACTGGTGGGGTTAGTGGTAGTGTTGCCAACATTATGGCCGATTTTCCGGAATGATTTTTTCCAAATGCATGACTG
>DATEUG010000029.1:0-4330 GCA_035283225.1 Patescibacteria group bacterium
GCTTAAAGTCCAAGCCGGCAGATACAACGATAAGCCGGCAATAATTTTTGACAAACGACAAATTAGCTATCGTGAGTTAAATCAGCTTACCGCTACCCTGGCCAATCGTTGGCTTAAGCAAGGTTTAAAGCCGGGCGATCGGATTGGCCTGGCCTTTAAAAACGCGCCGGAGATTATCTTAATTAACTATGCCGCCTGGCGTGCCGGCCTGGTCACCGTCCCCTTAGACACCACCCGGGACACCCCCGCTTTAAAAAAATACAAACTAAAATTCACCGGGACTAAAACTTGCTTTGACCCAACCAACTTTAAACTGCCGTCAATTCAAACCAGTAGCAACCTGCCGCCGGCTGACCCAAAAAAAGACGCCTTAATATTATTTACCTCGGGGACAACGGCTCTGCCTAAGGGGGTAAGGTTATCCTTAAATAATTTGTGGGCTAATGCCGAGTCGATTGCCCGGTGGTTAAGGTTTACCCCTTCCGACCGCTGGCAAGTAGTCTTACCCCTTCACCACATTAACTCAACTACCTTTGTTAACACCACCTTGATTTCCGGCGGGACAGTGGTTTTGGTAGCTAAATACTCGAAGTCTCACTTTTGGCAAATGGCGGCGGAAAGCAAAATCACCGGCACGTCAATTGTCCCCACCATCGCCTACGATCTGCTAAGCGAACAAGACAGCTTTTTAAAATTTCGCCGGCAATTAAAATCGATTAAGCGGATTCAGATTGGCTCCGCCCCGGTTCAACCGACCGTAGCCGAGGAATTTATGAAACTTTTTAAAATTCCTCTTTACCAGGGCTATGGCCAAACCGAAACAGCCTTAAGATCTACCGGCGTGCCGATGAACCTAACTGCCGGTCAATACCAGAAAATCCGTCAGTCAAACTCTTTAGGCACCCAGCTAAAACACACCCAGGTAACGGTTTTGGGTGATCACGGCCGGGAGCTTCCGAGCAAGGTAGTTGGTGAGATCTGTGTCAAAGGGCCTTCTGTTACGGCCGGCTACCTAAAAAGTCCGACCGCTAATTTTGAAGCTTTTAAATACGGCTGGTTTCATTCCGGCGACACCGGCTATTGGCAGAAATTATATGGCCGCAAATTCTTTTTCTTAAAGGGCCGAACCAAAGAAATTATTAAAAAAGGCGGAGTCTTAATCTCTCCCCTGGCAGTGGAAAACCAGCTCTTGAAAAAATACCCGGCTTTAAAACAGGTTTATGTCGTCGGTTTCCCTGATGTTAGGTTAGGCGAAGAGATTGGCGTGGTCGCAATCACCGATCACCCGAAAGTTTTAAATCAAGTGGTCTCGGAAAAACACTACGAAGCTCCCCGGTCTTTTGTCGTGGTTAAGGAAAAAGATCTGCCTAAAACCTCTACCGGCAAAGTTCAGCGGATCAAAATTAAAGAAAAATTTGCTGCTCAACTCTTAAGGCGTTATCGAACAGCAGCTGAAACCGATAAGTTGGAATTTCGCTTGCTTGGACCAGAAGAAACGGTCTTATTAAAACAAGCCCTGGCGATTAATAATCAACGCTGGGGGAGGGATTTAACCAGCCAGTTGTCAGAATTTATTAAACGGGCCCGGTTTGGAGTATTGCTGGCTGCCATTGATAAGCGCACTCAAAAAATAATGGGCAGCGTCAGCGCTTTGCGGTTAAGTCAAAACGGCTTACCCGACACCTGGGATGAAGCCACTGCCAGCGGTACCCTGGAAAACAATAATCATAAAGGGGACTGCCTGGTTTGCGCCGCGATTTCTGTGAAATCTTCACAGCCCCACGAAGCCTCGCGCAAAGTGGGACGGGTCAAACTTACTTCAGCTAAATTAAAAGCTTATTTAACCAGTAACCAAGACAGCGTTGTCCGCTTTCATCGCCAGGCTAAGGGTGGTTATTCCCGAGGCGGAAAACTAATTAAAGTACTTTCTCGTGGCCGGCCGGCGGATAAAGCAGCCCTGGGCTACAACATTATTTTCGAGTATCCAAGAATTACCCGCCAACCAAAAATTAATCCTCTGGGTTCAATTGGAGTTCAATTAATTGAAGTGGCGCTACTTCATGCCTACAAGCAGAAAATCAAAACAGTGTTGGCTTATTCGAGGCCGGCTGACTTGGGGCTTTTTTTCCGAAATAACTAAACGCCCTTGCGGTTGCCACCCGACCCCGGCTGGTCCGTTTCAAAAAGCCGATTTGCATCAAATAGGGCTCGATCACTTCTTCAATTGTATCCGGCTCTTCGGCAATGGTTGCCCCTAAGGTGTCCAGGCCGACCGGCCCACCGCCGTGTTTGTCAATTAAAGTCTTTAAAAGCTGCCGGTCGTTTGAATCCAGGCCCATTTCGTCAACCTCTAATAACTTAAGCGATTGATTTAAGACGTCAGGGGTAATTTCGTCCTGGCCGTGTAATTGAGCCATGTCCCGGCAGCGCTTTAGTAGCTTTAGCGCAATCCGGGGTGTACCCCGGCTTCTTTTGGCCAAACTTTCGGCCGCCTCGGAATTGAGCTTTAATTTTAATTTTTTGGCGGCGGTAATTAAAATCGCCATTAACTCCTTAGGTTCATAAAAAGTCAGCCGATGAATGATGCCAAACCGGTCCCGCAACGGAGCGGCAATTAAACCAATCCTGGTGGTGGCACCGATTAAAGTAAATTTGGGTAAATCCAGTTTTAAAGTGTGAGCCGACGGCCCTTGGCCGACAACAATGTCTAAGTGATAATCCTCCATTGCCGGATAAAGTGTTTCCTCAACCACTTTGGATAAGCGGTGGATTTCGTCAATAAAAAAGATGTCGCCGTCAGCTAAATTAGTTAAAATTGAGGCCAAATCTCCCGCCCGTTCAATTGCCGGCCCGGAACTTGATCTGATATTTACCTTCATTTCCTTGGCAATTAAGTGGGCCAGGGTGGTTTTGCCCAGTCCCGGCGGACCATAAAGCAAAATATGCTCAGGAGACTCTTTCCGTTTTTTGGCTGCCTGCAAAACTACGGTCAGGGCTTTTTTAATTTTCGATTGACCGGCAAACTCTTCCCAGGTGTCGGCACGCAAGTTACTAACCATGTGGTCCTAAATATTTTATCGCGGTCTTAATTCTTGTCTCTAAATCCAGGTCGGCCGGGCTTTGCCGTAACGCCGAGATTGCCTCTTTTTTGCTAAAACCCAGGTTGGTTAACGCCTGCAGCGCCTGATTGGTTTCCGGGGATTCCCCGGCCAAATTTAATTCTTCCAAGTCTCCCAGTTTGGGTTTTAGTTCGATGATAACCTTTTGGGCGTTTTTTTTGCCTAGGCGGGGAATGGCGGTAAAAAAATCCAGGTCAGCTTTGGAAACGGCAGCCGTAATTTCGTCAACGGAAAAGTTTAAAATCAGTAAACCTGTTTTAGGACCAATCCCCGAAACGTTAATGATCAGCTCAAACAATTTCAGCTCATCCAATGTAGCAAAGCCATAAAGGTCAAGGGCGTCTTCGCGAACATGGGTGTGAACATAAACCGAAATTGGTTGATCGGCCCTTAACCCTTGCCTTGATTTTGCCGGCACAAACACTTTGTAGCCGATGCCGCCTACCTTGATCATTAAGGCATCTGCCCCTAAAGATTCTGCCGAGCCCGTTAGATAGGCAATCATAATTTAGTATACAGCTTGCGGCTAAACGAATGAGTCAGGGCCACCGCCAGGGCATCGGCGGCATCGTCGGGTTGAGGCAAAGCCTTTAGCTTTAAAATCGCTTTGACCATTGACTGCACCTGGCTTTTATCAGCCCTGCCGTAGCCGGAAACGGCCATTTTTATTTGGGGCGGAGTGTAGGAAAAGACCGGCAAATCGGCTTGGGCGGCGGCCAGCAATGCCAATCCCCGGCTTTGGGCCACGGGAATAACCGTTATTTGATTTTTAAAGAAAAACAGCTTTTCCACCGCTACCACTTCAGGCTTATACTGACCAATCAACTGCTTTAATTGATCAAACAATAGGCCTAATCTTTTTTCTTCTGGCAAACTTTTTTTGGTTTCGATGACTCCGCAGGCAATATAGGTTTCGCCGTCAATTAAACCCCAGCCCAGACGGGCATAACCCGGATCGATTCCTAAAATCCTCATGAGTCGATTATAATAGGAAAATATGGATAAAACCTATCAGCCGAACCAATTTGAAGAAAAAATCTACTCTTCCTGGGAAAAATCAGGCGCCTTTAAACCGAAAGCTGAAGGACAACCCTTTACCATCATCATGCCGCCCCCAAACGCTAATGCCTCACTCCACGCCGGTCACGGTATGTATACCGTCGACGACATCTTGATCCGCTTCAAACGAATGCAGGGGTTTTCGGCTGCGT
>DATEUG010000030.1:0-2317 GCA_035283225.1 Patescibacteria group bacterium
GACTGTAACCCGACCCTGGGTGTCAGCCGGGACTGTCTGAAAAGCAGATGGCTGACCCCGCCTTCTTAACTCGACTGAGACATTGCTGTAACCTAATTCATTTTGATCAAAAACGCCGTTGCGGTTGGCATCATTAAAGAAAATAAAAGTGATTTGCCCCGGAGCGGCTACCGGTTGACTGAAACGATCAGCCAAGACTTGACCGGGATCAATCGGAGTTGGTTTTGGTGGCAATGGTTTCCCTTTTCCCAGCCAAAACCCTAAACCAAAAAGTAAAAGAATGGTGACAAAGCCTCCGGCAATTAAAAGCCATTTAGGTGGTGTCGGCTGAGGCTGATAGACAGGAATTTGCTCTTCTTGTAGCTCGGGCATTAACCTCATTTTACACGAGTTTTGCTATAATAGTGAAACCTATGTGGCGACGAGTTCCCAGAATCATTGTGGTCGTGGTTTTTACCTTGCTGGTAATCGGCGGGACAATCTTTGCAATTCAGTTTGCCAAAGGCTACCGGCCGTCTTTGCAAACCGGCAGTTTGCAGGGCACGGGACTGCTGGCAGCCAACTCCACTCCCCGGGGAGCTTCGGTGCTCATTAACGACAAATTAACTACCGCTACCGACGACACTTTGAATCTGCCGCCCGGTGAGTACAAAATTAAAATTCAGCAGGATGGCTACATTCCCTGGGAAAAAACGCTGACAATCGAAGCTGAGTTAGTCACCCAAACCAACACCCGCTTGTTTCCTTCAGTCCCGGACCTAAAACCCTTAACTTTTTCCGGCGCGGTCAGTCCCACCCCCTCACCCAATGGTGAAAAAATGGCTTACTCCGTGGAACACGCCACCACTGATACCAAAAACGGTCTTTATGTCATGGATTTAGCCGACCGGGCTTTCCCGATTAACTCGGCCCCCCGTCAAATTGCCAGAAACTCCGGCAACTTTAATTTTGCGGTAGCGCAGTTAACTTGGTCTGCCGACAACACTCAAATTTTGGCTACCTTTAACCCAGATCTTCCTACCGAAGCCAATATTTTACTGGACGCTAATCGTTTTAACGACGTTGGTGACTGGCGCGATGTCACCGCCACCTTGCCGGTGCAATTAAATGAGTGGAATAATATTTTGGACCAAAATGAACATGATTTCATGATCCAGCTACCACCGACAATGGCCCAAATTGCCACGGCTTCAGCCACAGCCATATATTTCTCACCCGACGGAGAAAAAATGCTTTACACTGCTACCGCCAGCGCCCAAATTCCAGCTGGTTTAATCCCGACGCTGCCGGCCTCCTCCACCCAGGACGAGCAAAGAACCTTGCAGCCGGGAAATATCTATGTTTACGATTTAAAGGAAGACAAAAATTTCTGGATTGCGGCCGCTTTGGAACCGTCAAAAGAGAAATTGTCAATTTTACAAGTTTTTACTAACCGCTCTTTACCCTTAAATGTCCAGCCAACGCAATGGTATCCGGATTCGCGTCACTTAATCATGGTGGAAAGTGAGCCTGCACGTCTAGTGATTGCCGAGTACGACGGCACCAACCGGCAGACTGTTTACGCCGGACCGTTTGCCCAAAACTTTGCCTTCCCCTGGCCTGACGGCTCGAGACTTTTAATCTTGGCTTCTCTAAACGGCGGCGGCAATCTACCCCCCAACCTCTACTCGATCAACTTAAAGTAAATGGAGAGCCAGATAGACAAGGCCGTGGCCGTTTTAAAACGGGGCGGCTTAGTCATTTACCCGACTGAAACCTGCTATGGTGCCGGGGTTGATGCCAATAACCAAAAAGCGGTCGATAAGCTCCTTGCCTACAAAACCAGGCGCGAAGGCAAACCTTTATCAATCGCGGTTACCGACCAAACCATGGCCGGTAACTTTGTCAAACTTAATGCCACTGCCAAAAATCTTTACCGCCAATTTTTACCCGGTCCCTTAACGGTGGTGTCTGCCGGTAAACACCGGATAGCTGCCGGCGTCGAATCCGAAACAGGAACTTTAGGCATCCGCATTCCCGATCATCCTGTCCCGCTTGAGCTTGTCCGCCAACTTGGTCGTCCGATCACGGCCACTTCGGCCAATGTTTCCTACAAACCTAAACCCTATTCCATTCCTCAACTTTTTAAACAAACTAGCAAAAAACAGCAAAGCTTAATTGATTTTGTCATCGACACCGGCACCCTGCCCAAGCGGCCCGCCTCAACCGTAGTCGACACCACTTTGGACGATCCGCTGATTCTTAGGCAAGGCCAACTACTGCCAACCATCCCAACCAAATCATTCACAACCACGTCAGCGCAGGCCACCAGCAATTT
>DATEUG010000031.1:0-2829 GCA_035283225.1 Patescibacteria group bacterium
CTCCCAGGGGCACACTGTCGACTTTAAAAACACAATTATTATTATGACTTCTAATATTGATGTGTCTCAGTTTATTGACGACCCAAAAAAAGCCGGCCGGACTGACGTGATGAAAGCCCTAACTTCATATTTGCGGCCCGAATTTCTAAACCGGATTGACGACATTATCATCATGAATGCGCTAACCTTGGAAAATATTAAGCAAATTGCCAGATTACAATTAAATAAACTGACGGAAAAGCTAAAGCAAAAACAAATTGCCTTAACTATCCCCGACGCTACCCTGGATAAACTGGCGGATCTGGGTAACGTTAAAGAGTTTGGGGCCAGACCCTTAAAACGTTTAATCCAAAACCACATTGAAGAGCCGATCGCCGAGTTAATTATTTCCGGTAAATTAAAATCCGGCAGTTCAATCGACTGGACGCCGGATAAAATAAAATAATATGCCAGATTATCAAATCCTCACTTGCCCCAACTGTGGTGGTGTCGGCTGCCCCACCTGCAACAACACCGGCAAGGTTAAGGTGGCGGCTGATCAGCTCCAAAAGCTAAAATCTATGTTGGGTCAGCAGACCCAACCAGATTTAGTCCCACGTAGTTTCAACGAAGTGGGATCCCCTCCGAGCGTTAACAAGCTCACTACCAATCTTTCCGGGATCATTGCTTTTTCACTTCTTTCGGTTCTCGCCGGCTCGGCGGCTGCCAGCTGGTGGTTTTTAAAAACGTTAAAACCCTTTTTTGCCGGGTTAATCAGCATCATTTTATTAGCCGGTGCTTATCTTGCTTCCAAACAGCCGTTTTTCCAAAAGGCTGAACCAAATGATTTTTTAAAGGCAATTAGAAGGCCTTGACATAGATGCCTCGTTTCGTATAAAAATATACTAAATATGGAATCTATCTCCACCGTCGACCTCAGCCGAAAATTTAGTCAATTGCGTTTAAAATTTATCACTCCCCAACTGCTGGCTTCATTAATTAATCGCGGCAATAAACATACTATTTATAAAATTCTTGAGCGGTTAGAAAAGTATAAAATCCTTACCCGGCTTAACAAAGGTAAATATTTGGTCGCTGACGCTGATGTGACTGAGTTTGAAATCGCGAACTATCTAATAAAACCCTCCTATATCAGCCTGGAGTCAGCCTTGGCTCATTATGGTATCTTATCTCAATTCACTTATTCAATCACCTCTGTTTCTACCCAAAAGGCGCGAAAAATTTCCGTCATTAATCGTGAATTTGAATACTCAAAAATCACCAGCGCCTTTTTCTGGGGTTACAAAACCCAAAACGGCAGCTTGATTGCCGACCCGGAAAAAGCCTGCCTGGATTATCTCTATTTGGCGGCCAAGTCCTTAAGAAATCCTGAAATTAACGAGTGGGATTTAACCTCGATTAATAAAAACCGCTTCAAAGACTATGCCGGTAAAATTAAATTCGCCCCCTTGCAAAAGTTGTTAAAAACTAAAAAACTTTTATGATTGACGCGCGAACTTTAGGCAATTTAGCCCGTGAAGCGAGAATTGATCGATACACTATTTTACGTGAGTATATCCAGATTTTGTTTCTTGACGATTTTTATCGATCCGAGGCCGGCCGGAAAATTATTTTTAAGGGCGGCACAGCCTTGCGCCTGCTTTTCAACTCTCCCCGCTTTTCTGAAGATTTGGATTTCACTACTAAGCTGTCTCACTTAAAAATTGCCGCCCTGGTTAAAAAAACAATTGTCAACATTCACAGTCAGGTTCCCGGAATCAGCGTCAAAAATATTAAAACAGCCGCCGGATTTTCTCAAAAAATATCCTTCCCTACCGATTTCACGCCGATGCCCTTAACGATTAAGCTGGATTTTTCTTCCCGGGAGCCGGCCTTAACTAATTATCAGAACACTATTGCCACCAACCTGCCGGTTTTCTCGACCGCGATAATTAATGCCTTCACCCCAGAAGAAATTCTGGCCGAAAAGTTGAGGGCCATATCGCAAAGAAACAAGGGCCGGGACATCTTCGATCTTTATTTTTTATTAAAACGGGGGGTTAAGTTAAACGCCGGCCTGATTGCGGCAAAATTCAAGCTTGATGGTGTCAAATTTTCTCTTCCCGCTTTAATCAAAAAGGTGAGCCAAATCAACCAAAAACAACTAAATCAGGACGTCACCAAATTCCTGCCGCTTCAACACCGGCAAATTGTTCCCCGGCTCAAAAAATTAACTTTGGATTTACTTAAACAAAATGCAGCCTAGACCGGAAACTTACATCTCTGTTGATGTTGAAGCCTCCGGCCCGATTCCGGGAGAATTCAGCCTGCTGTCAATCGGCGCCTGCGTCGTCGGCCGGACTAGCCAAACTTTTTACGCTGAATTAAAACCAATAAACAATAATTTTATTCCCCGGGCAATGGCGGTCAACCGTCTGTCATTAGATAAGCTCAAAAAAGACGGTGAGGCTCCGGCCGCGGCCATGGCCCGGTTTGCCGCCTGGGTTACTACCGCCGCCGCTGACACCCGGCCCGTTTTTGTGGGTTTTAACGCCACCTTCGACTGGTCGTTTACCCACTGGTATTTTATTAAGTTTTTGAGGGTTGATCCTTTCGGCATCGCCGGGTTGGATATTAAGTCATATTTTATGGGCAAACACCACAGTTCCTGGAAGGAAACGGTCAAAAAGAAGGTCCGCGCTATTTACCCCAGTCAAACCGCCCATACCCACAATGCCCTGGATGACGCCAAAGAGCAAGCGGAAATTTTTGCTAAAATGATCGCGTGATTATTTCGCTTATAGGATTACCACTCCCTGAAATTTGACAATTTGTGGGAGTTATAATCCC
>DATEUG010000032.1:0-12351 GCA_035283225.1 Patescibacteria group bacterium
TGGCAAAAAGTTTTTAACCGCTGCCAGTACTGCCAGCCGGAAAAAACCGGTGGTAGTTTTATTTGGCGGCACAACGCCGACGGGGAAAATTGCGGCCGCCTCCCACACTGCTTCTCTAAGCCCGCAAACAGATGTAATTGCCACCGCGCTGATTCAATCGGGCTGCATCCAGGCAAAGGACTTAGATCAGTTTACTGATTTATTAGAAATTTTCTCTTTGGAGCCGGAGTTAGCTGACAATGACTTGGTCATTGTTACCAACGCCGGCGGGCCGGGGATTCTGGCGGCCGATGCGACCGCGGCGGCCCACTTAAAACTTAATAAACCGATCGATTTACTCGGCGACGCCACGGCCGAAAAATTCAAGTCGGCTTTAAACCTGATTATCAAAGAAAAAAGTAAAGACGCCTTTTTAATTATTCTTACCCCGCAATCAATGACCGAGCTTAATAAAACTGCTGAGGTTATAGCGGCCACACTCAAACCTTTAAAAAAACCGGTGGTGGTTTCGCTCTTGGGGGAGGAATCAATGGCCGGAGCCGGGCGGATATTAAGCCGGCACGGTTTAGCCACAATTGAGTTTCCCCAAAAAGCAGTCACTTATTTAGGATTACTGTATCAGTACTATCGTGAGCGGCGTTTTAAGATCCCTTATCCTGTTCGGACAACCAAGCGCCCCCAATCGAAACCCCAGCTTTTGCCTTCGGGCTTATTAGATTGGCCCCAAATTTCAAAACTGGCCAAAGCTTACCGCCTACCGCTAACCCCGACCAAAATTATCAACTCCCCTCATCAGCTTAAATCCTTAAAATCGTGGGGTTGGCCGTTGGTCTTAAAGGTTGACCCCGCTCAAGCCATCCATCGGACTGAAGTTCAGGGTTTGTATCTTAACTTAAAAACCCAGTCGGCTTTAAAAAAGGCCTATCAGACTCTTGGAGCTAAGTTTGGCCCGGTTTTACTCCAGCCGCAGCTAACTTCCGGGACCGAGCTTTTTATCGGTTTTAAGCGCGAATTAAACTTTCCGCCGCTGTTAACCCTCGGCTCGGGCGGAATTTATACCGAAGTTTATCGCGATGTCGCCCACGCCTTTTTACCCTTAAATAGAAAACTGGCGGAATTAACTTTATCCCAAACTAAAATTGGGGAAATTATTAAAGGGGTTAGAGGTTTACCGCCGCAGGCTTTAAAAAAAGTGATTGATTTAATTATTAATGCTTCAAACCTGGTGACTGATTATCCCCAAATAGAAGAAATGGATATTAATCCGGCGCTGGTTGACCAAAATACAGTCCAAATTGTCGACATCAAAATCAAAACATTACCACCCACTCACCCTTAATCTTAGTCGGAAGTTTGGCTAAAACCTGATTCGGTTTACCCCTAAACCAGGCTTCAAATTTCTTGGTTAATTCTTTGGCTAAAACAAGATCAGTGTCAGGAGCTAAACGGGCCAGCAACTCGATGGTTTTAACTAAGCGGAAAGGGGATTCATAGCCAATTACCGTTTGGGGCAGTTTAGCTTTTGCCTCAATCACCGTTTTTAATAATTTTTCTTTCTTGCCCTCTTTTTTGGGTAAAAACCCCAAAAACAAAAATTTATCCGGCGGCAACCCTGAACCGACTAAAGCCGCCAGGGCAGCCGAGGCTCCAGGGACAGGAATAACTTCGTGACCGGCGGTGATTGCGACTCTGACCAGCTTAAAGCCCGGGTCTGACACCAACGGCGTACCGGCGGAACTAACTAAGGCAATTTTTTGACCGGCCTCAAGCCGAACCAGTATTTCTTCTAAGCGGGATTCTTCGTTGCCTTCAAAAAAGCTTAACAGGGGCGGGTGAGCCACATCGGGCCGGCAGAGTTTTAACAATTGACCGGTTTTCCTGGTATCCTCTGACAAGATCACGTCCACCTCAAAAAGAAGTCTTAAGGCTCTTAAGGTAAGGTCATCACGATTGCCTATCGGCGTTGACACTAAATAAAGCCGACCCATATAATCAGAGATTGTAGCATGGCTGCCTTAAACTGGAAAATTGCCGGCGCAGCCGGTGAAGGTATTAAGATCGCAGGATTAATCATGAGCAAAGTTGCTTTGCGTAGTGGTTACTTCGTCAATGGCTATACCGAGTACCCCTCATTAATCCGCGGCGGTCACAACACCTACCAGGCGCTGATTGCCGAGACTAACTTAACCGCTCCTCAAATTAAACTGGATTTATTGATTGCTCTAAACTCTGACGGGGTCAACCTTCATCTTAATGAAATTGATGACCATACCAGAGTTTTGGCTAACACCGAGCTTTATCCCAATCAGCGGGCACTCAATTTGCCAATGTCAGGAATGATGAAAAATACTTTCGCTTTGGGGGCTAGTTGTTTCTTTTTAAACCTGGAGTTGACAAGCTTAAATGAAATTTTAAAGGAATCATTTGGGAGAAAAGGTGAGGCTGTAGTTACAGAAAATTTAGCCACGGCTAAACTGGGTTTTGACTTTGCCGCTAAAAATTATGCCGACAAGAAATTTCCTAAATTAATCCCCGCAAACACTAAAAAGCAAATCTTTTTAAGCGGTAATGAGGCCTTGGGGCTGGGGTCAATTGCCGGTGGGATGAAGTTTTACTCCGCTTACCCGATGACCCCAACCAGCGCCTTATTAAGCTACATGGCGAAAAAAGAAGCCGAGTTTAAGCTGGTGGTCAGACACGCCGAGGATGAAATCGGGGTAATTAACATGGCCATAGGAGCCTCGTTTGCCGGTGTTAAAGCCATGGTAGGCACTTCCGGCGGCGGCTTTTCCTTAATGGTTGAAGGCCTGGGTCTGGCCGGAGTTTCCGAAACACCGATCGTAATTAATTTAGGCATGCGGCCAGGGCCGGCTACCGGCATGCCCACCTGGACAGGCCAGGGAGATCTACTGTTTGCCATTAATGCTTCCCAGGACGAGTTTCCCCGGATAGTCCTCACTCCGGGAGATCTTAATGAAGCCTTTAGTGCGGGCAGACTAGCCCAAATTTGGGCGCAAAAGTACCAACTGCCGGTGATCATTATCACTGACAAGCACTTGGCCGAAGATTACGCCACCACTCAAATCTTTAACTCTACTTGGCAAGCGAGCGTAGAAACTCTGGCTGACACCAGCCATCGGGCAAATAATGATCCTTTTGAGCGCTATGCTGATTCTGACTCCGGCATCAGCTTAAGAACTCTGCCGGGCCAACCAGGAGGCGTCCAGCTGACTAACAGCTACGAGCATAACCGCTTTGGCTATGCCACAGAGGCAGCCGCCGAGCGAAAAACCCAAGTCGACAAACGCTTTAAAAAAGTAAAAACGGTGATGGCTGACCCCGACCGGCTTAAACCCGCTCTTTATGGACCAAAAGAAGCCGAACTTACTTTAGTTTCCTGGGGTTCAAATAAAACTACAATTTTGCAGGCTTTACCGGAGCTACCGGAAGTCAACTTCATTCACTTTCCCTGGGTCTGGCCGTTTCCTCAAAAAGAATTTGGAGAGTTAATTAAAGGCCAAAACCGATTTGCCACTGTCGAAGGCAACAGCCAGGGGCAATTAAATCGACTCATCCGCCAAGAAACCGGCTTTGCCATTAAAAATCAGCTCTTAAAATATGACGGCCGGCCGATTAACCCGGAGGAGGTTACCGCTTATGCCAGACAATTTATTAAATAAAAGAACCACCGGCGTTAACCCCACCTGGTGCCCGGGCTGCGGCAATTTTGGCATTTTGGGGGCAATCAAAGCCTCTTTTGACCAGCTAAAAATTGAGCCTCAGCAAGCAGTGGTAGTTTATGACATCGGCTGTTCCGGCAATATGGCTGATTTCGTCTATTCATACGGCTTTCATTCTCTCCACGGCCGGGCTTTGCCGGTAGGAGCCGGGATTAAACTTAGCAATCATAGCTTAAAAGTTTTAAATATCATCGGTGACGGCGGCTGTTTCGGTGAAGGAGTGGGGCATTTGGTCGGGATTGCCAAAGGCAACCATGACATGACTGTTTTAACCCACAACAATTTTTTGTACAGCTTAACCACCGGCCAAAAATCTCCCACCACTCCCAAAGGAGTCAAAACTCCATCCACTCCGGAAGGCTCTTTGGATGAACCGGTCAACCCCTTAGGGCTGGCCATTATTAACCAGGCTACTTTTGTGGCCCGGGGTTTTGCCGGCGACATCCCTCACTTAACCCAGTTATTAACTGCCGCTTTAAGCCACAGAGGTTTTGCTTTATTGGATGTTTTACAGCCTTGCCCGACGTACAATCAAGACAGGCCTTACAATTGGTACCGGGAACACATCTACAAACTGGAAGAAACCGATTACCAGCCGACTGACCGTTTAAAAGCAATTGCCAAAACCATGGAAGAAGAGAAACTGCCGATTGGAATTTTCTTCAAAGAGTCCAAACCCACTTATCATCAGCAAATTAACAGCTTAAAAACAGCCACTTTAATTAGTCAAAGCAATGGGACAGTGGACCTAACCAGTGCCTTATCTCAACTGCGATGATCGAAACACTAATTGGGTTTTTAAGCCACATCGCCATCACTATCATCAGTACTTTAGGGTATTTCGGAGTGGGCTTAGCCATGGCGATTGAATCCGCCAATATTCCACTGCCATCCGAAATCATCATGCCTTTCTCCGGATTTTTAGTCAGCACGGGGCGTTTTCACCTCTGGGGCGTGGTTTTGGCCGGCTCTATCGGCGGCACCATCGGCTCGCTTTTATCTTACGCTTTGGGCTACTACGGCGGTGAAACAGTGATTCGGGGTTTAATCAGAAAATACGGCAAGTATTTATTAATTTTTGAGTATGAGCTGGATGAGGCCGAACACTGGTTTGCTAGTCACGGTCAATTAGTCACTTTTACTGCCAGATTGCTGCCCGTGATCCGGACCTTTATTTCCCTGCCTGCCGGCATGAGTAAAATGGATGTAAAAAAGTTTGCTTTTTTTGCCTTTTTAGGAACCCTTGTCTGGTCAATTCCTTTAGCCTATATAGGCAAAGTCTTGGGCGACAACTGGCATAGCTTAGGTGACTACTTTCACAAGTTTGATCTTTTAATTGTCATTGTCGGCGTGGTAACTGTCGCCGCTTATGTTTATCACAAGCTGAAAAAACACCATGCCTACCAAAAACAAAACCAAAAGTAAAAGCTTTTTAGCTAAGCTGGTAAATGGTTTTATTGTCGGCAATGCTGACAATGACCCGGCCGGCATCTCTACTTACACTCTAACCGGCGCCAGTACCGGATTGTCTTTAAGTCTTTTTCATATCTTATCAACTCCGCTCTTAATCAACACCCAGGCGATTTGCGCCCGGATCGGCGACGTCACCAAAAAAGGCTTGGCATCAGTGATTCGGCTCTATTATGGCCCCAGGGTTGCCTTAGTGATGATGCTTTTAGTAGTCACTGCCAATTTGGCCACTTTGGGAGCTGACTTTGCCGGTATTGCCGCCGCGGTCCAACTCTTCTGGCCCGACTTAAACTTGCTGTTTATCCTGCCCTTAGTGGCCGGATTGCTTTGGGCCTTGGTGGTATTTCAGGGTTACCGGGTTATTGCCCGGGTGTTGGCCGGTTTAGGAATTGTGTTTGTCGCTTACATTGTCACTGCCTTTATGACCCAGCCCGACTGGCTGACAGTATTAAAAGGCATATTTTTCCCTCATCTGCAATTCACCCGGCAATTCTGGTTGGTGGCGGTGGCTTTAATGGGAACCACGATCACTCCGTTTTTATTTTATTGGCAGGTGACCGAAGAAGTTGAAGATCACCCGACCGTCCGCGATGTCCCCACTGAGATCGGCCAAAACGCCTGGGGGATGATCTGGACTAATCTGATTTCCACTTTTATAATCATCACCAGCGCTTTAACTTTGCACCGGTCAGGAATCCAGGTTAATTCAGCCGCTGAAGCCGCTTTGGCTTTAGAGCCTTTGGCCGGCTCATTGACCTCGATTCTTTTTGCGGTCGGCTTTATCGGCTCGGGGTTGCTGGCCGTACCGGTTTTGGCTTCGACCACCGCTTACACCATCGCCGAAACTTTTCATTGGCGGGAAGGGTTAAACCAAAAAATTAACCAAGCCAAAGGCTTTTACACTGTTTTAACTTTAAGTTTTTTCATCGGCCTAGGCATAGCTCTGCTTAAAGTTAATCCGATCAGCATGCTCTTTTACAGCCAGGTGTTAAATGGCTTAGTCACTCCGTTTGTTTTGATCATGATTGTTGCTATTGCCTCTAAAGAGGTGATCATGAAAAAGTACGTCATCGGCTTGGGGCAAAAATTAGTCGCTTACCTGACGGTGCTAGTGATGCTGGCTTCAGCGGCAGCGGCTTTTTTAGCCGGTTGGCTTTAGTTTGTCTGGTAGCGTCTAATGACGCCGACAACTTTGCCCTGGATCCTAACGTTAGTGGCGTAAATCGGGCTCATGGAGGAGTTAGCCGGTTCTAATCTGACTCTTGTGGCTTCCTTAAAAAATCGTTTTAAAGTGGCCAGACCGTTTTCAAGGAGTGCGACCACGATCTCACCGTTTTGGGCTGACTCCTGTTCCTCAATCAAGACGTAATCGCCGTCCAAGATCCCTTCCTCGACCATTGAATCACCCTTAACCTGGAGGACAAAGGAACGCTTCTTGCCTGAAACTAAACCGGGGGAAACCGGTAAAGAAGCATTAGGATCGGTGTAAGGTTCAATTGGTTTGCCGGCGGCAATAAAGCCTAAAATCGGCAGCTCTAAACCTGATCCCGTATCGGCATACCGCGGATCGACAATCTCCAGGCCGCGGACCGAACCCTCGTATTTTTTTAAGACTCCTTTTCTAATCAAAGTAGCAATGTGCTCATGGACAGTGGCTAAAGATGATAAACCCATGGCGTCAGCAATTTCCTGCAAGGTGGGGGCGTGGCCGTTAGTCTGGATGTATTGAGCTACGAAGTCAATAATCTGCTTTTGGCGCTTATAAAGTGTTACCGGCATTTCGTATTATCTTAGGACGATTATTTCCCGAATGTCAAGAGCCAAGTTTAGCGTGCTAGAATAAAACTCATGCTCAAAAGGTTAATTTTAGGATTGGTACTTTTGCTCCTAACAATTTTTCGGCCGCTGCCTGCTTTGGCTGAGGGAGAATTTGCCACTAACTACATCGTCAGCTACCAAGTGGCCAGTTCTGGCATCACCCACGCCACCTTTAACATTAGCTTAAGCAACAAAATGAGCAATGTTTATGCGACTGAGTTTGGTTTGTCAATAGGCTCAACTAATCTAAGCAATGTTAAAGTTTACAACTCTAAAGGGGAACTGCCGGCAACGGTGAACCAGGGTGAAAAAACCACCAGCTTAAACATAACTTTTCCTGACAAAGTTTTAGGCAAAGACCAAGCCCAAGTGTTTACCCTGGAGTTTGACAGCACTGATTTTGCCCATTTGTCGGGAGTGGTTTGGGATTTAACCATTCCCAAGCTGGCTGACGCCGGCGGCCTGGAAAGCTACCAACTCACCCTATCTGTCCCCAGTGCTTTCGGTGAGCCGACGACCTTAAGTCCTAAACCGATAACCCAATCGTTAAGCGGCGGTTTCACCACCTTTCGCTTTAACCCGATTGACTTGGTGGAAAAAGGCTTATCGGCTACTTTCGGCCAAAACCAGTGGTTTGATTTTTCCCTTAACTACAACTTAAATAACCCCAATGTTTTTCCGGTCCGGACTGAAATCGCCCTGCCGCCCGACACTGATTTGCAGCAAGTTGCTTACCAAACTTTAACTCCGGCTCCGGAAAACATCAGCGTTGACGCTGACGGCAACTGGCTCGCCAGCTATTTATTAAACCCGCGCCAAAACTTAACCGTTTTTGCTACCGGCTCGGCCCAAATTTATTTAACCCCCAGGACAGACGTTCCAGATTTTTTTGGCAACTTAAGCGACTATCTTAAACCGGCCCAGTTTTGGGAAAGCGACAGTGCCAAAATTATTGAGTTATCAAAAACTTTAACCAGCCCCCAGCAAATTTACCAGTACGTGGTGGACAACTTAATTTATGACTACGGCCGGCTTTCGGGCGATTCGACTACCCGTTTTGGCGCCGCCAACGCTTTGGATAAGGCCGATTCAGCTGTGTGCATGGAGTTTACTGATTTATTTATCGCTATAGCCAGGGCCGCCGGCATTCCCGCCCGAGCCGTCAACGGTTATGCCTACACCACTAACGCGGCCTTAAGGCCCTTAAGCCTGGAAAAGGATGTCTTGCACGCCTGGCCGGAATATTATGAAGACAGCTCAAACCGCTGGATCCCGGTTGACCCAACCTGGGGCAACACTACCGGGGGAGTGGATTATTTTTCTCAGTTTGATTTAAACCACTTCACCTTTGTCAGGCAGGGATTAGATTCCAGCTACCCGATCCCTGCCGGCGCTTACAAACTAAGCGGCAACGACTCCAAAGACGTTTCGGTTGAGTTTGGCCGGTCAATCTTGCCCCAAGAACGAATCGCCATTAGTTTTAACTTACCCACCTCAGCCATCGCCGGAGTCGCCATTAAAGGCGAAGTTGTCGTGACCAACACCGGCACGGTGGCTTTATATGATTTACCGATTAATGTTACCTCCAGTCATTTTTCGATTAAAAATGCCCAGTTTACCGTCCCGAATCTGCCGCCCTTTAGCCACATCGCCATTCCTATAGAACTGCCGGCCACCGGCTGGATGGACAATTTAACTGATACCGTTACTGCTTCATCCGGAAACTATTCCGCCGCCCACAAAATTACTTTGACTCCGGCTTACTCTTTAGCCACTCAGCCGAAAAACTTATTCTGGATTGTAGCTGTTCCAGGTCTTTTATTAACACTGACTTTAGGGTTAAAATATTTATTAAAGCGATGACCAAGTTTATCCGCCAAAGTTTACTCAACAGCTTTACTTTATATTTGGCCGGTTTAGTCTATCCGGGAATTATTGTGCCCCAGGCTTTAGTCGACTTATTGTTGGCCGGGTTAATTTTTACCCTGGTCAACCGCTTAATCAAACCGGTAATCAAACTTTTTCTTTTACCCTTAAACTTAATCACCCTAGGGCTTTTCAGCTGGATCGTGAACGTCATCGTTTTGTTTATTATGACTAAACTTGTTTCCAGCTTGTCGGTCACTGGTTTTACTTTAGCCGCTACCAGCCTTTCCGGCTTTGCCACCCCGGCTTTAATCATCAGCCTGCCGGTATCCTACATTTTGGCCTCAATCTTTTTAAGCTTAATTTTTGCTTTGTTAAACCGATTCATGGTCAAAGAGTAAGGTATAATTAAGTTTATGTGGCTTGATTTAATTCAGTTGGTTTTAGCAATAGTCCTCACTACGATCATCGTCATCCAGGCAAAGGGGGCCGGTTTAGGCTCAACTTTCGGCGGCCAATCCCAAAGCTACCACTCTAAAAGGGGAGTCGAGAAAGCAATTTTCTCAACCACGATTGTGGTGGCAACGCTATTCACCCTGGTATCACTTTTGAACTTTTGGTTATGAGGTTTACCCGGTCGTTTCGCAAACCCTTGTGGATAGTCAAATCGTTTGTGGAAAAACACAAACGCTTAATCGGCCTGGCCGCTTTAGTCGGAGCGGTCATTTTTTTGGCTGCCAAAAACTTTCTGCCCTTACTCCCTAAAATTAAGTCCGAGAAAAGAATTGGTATTGTCGGTCAATACTCGTTTGAAAACTTGCCTTACGAAATCAGCCAAAATATCAGCCGGGGATTAACCAAATTAGATGAAACCGGAGTGGTTCAGCCCGATATCGCCAAAAACTGGGAAATCTTGGAAGAAGAGACGCTTTACCGGGTTCACCTTAAGCCTGATTCTTTCTGGAGCGACGGTACCCCGATTATAAGTTCCGACATCAGCCTTAATTTGCCTGATGTGGAAATCAGGCACCCGGAACCGTATGTAATTGAGTTTAAACTCAAAGAATCCTATGCCCCTTTTTTGGGACTGCTATCACAGTCTTTGTGGAAAAATCATCAGTTTGGCGCCGGTCAGTTCTCAATTAAAAACATAAAACAAAGGGGCCCGACAATCTCGCAACTTAAATTAAGCGGGCGGGAGAATAATTTGACTTACCGGTTTTACGCCTCCTATGAATCTGCCTGGCTTGGCTTTAAATTGGGCCAGGTTGACACCTTGTCAGACTTAATCGTCAACCCTTTACCCAAAGATTGGGGCGACTCAGTTAATCTTTCCACCGATACCGGCTGGCACCAATATTTAGGGGTGGTTTTCAACTTAACCGACCCGATGCTCTCTTCCAAACCCTTACGTCAGGCCCTGGCCTATGCCATCAAAGATAAAGCCCCAAATCAGGTCAGAGCCTTATCACCTTTAAGCCCGCGCTCTTGGGCCTTTAATGCATCAGTTAAACCCTATGAGTTCAATCCTGACCAAGCCCGCGAGTTATATGACCGGGCGACTACTGAGGCAACCATTTCCGGTGAGCTCACCATTGCTTTAGGCACCAGTCAGTCTTTCTTGCCCAGAGCCGAAGCCATTGCCGCTTCCTGGCAGGAAATACTGCCGGTTAAAGTTGACGTCAAAATTATCAACGCCATTGAACCAAACTTCCAGGCAATCTTAATCGCCCAAGAGATTCCCCTCGATCCGGATCAGCACGCCCTCTGGCATTCAACCCAGCCAACTAACTTGTCCCACTTTTCTGACCTTCGGGTAGACAAATTGCTTGAAGACGGTCGGAAAATCTCGGATCAAAAAGAGCGCCGGGAAATTTACCTGGATTTTCAGCGCTTTTTAGTTGAAGAAACCCCGGTCGTGTTTTTGGAGCACCCGACCACTTACACAATCAACCGCAAGTAACTTATTTCTTCGTTACCAGTTCTAAATATTGACCGGCAGACATGGTAAAGCCGTGGTCGCTGGAAAGAAATTTTCTAAAAAGATTTCCTTTAAGGTCAACCACTTCAACAAAGTTTCTATATCTTTTTACCGACTTTTCCACTGACCGTTTCAGCTCTTTATAGTCCTTATTCATTGACTTTAAGCCGTTGGCCCACATTAAACCCAAATGAAGCCAGTGGGCTCGGGAATGGTAACCAAAGCAAAACATCCTTGTACCTAGAGGGGTGATGTTTTTGGGGTAATCGCTAACGGCTGCCCGGGCCGGAGAAGAGGCCAAAAGCAAATCGCTTTGCGAATCAAGCCAGTTTGCCAGTTGCACCCGGACCGATTTGGCAAACAGCCCCAGGTATAAAGCCAAAATCGGGGCATCAACACTGGGCATGGTCGAGCCGGCATAATCAGTTAAAAACTTTTTATTAAATCGGGTGGCTAAAATCGCTTTTTGGCAAACCCGCCAGTCAATCAGGCTGGTTAAACCTAAGGACTGGGTATTTTTAGCCACATAAAGTGACAGCAGGTTATTCCAGGTGGATGAGGGGCGCTTGATCGTGTCCGCCCAATCACCGGTAGCGGTTAACTTCACCAAGCCATTCTTACCCAGAAAGTGTTTTTGGTAAGAAGCTAAAAGTTGTTGAAGTTTATCCCGATTTACTCTCAAAAATCTTCTCTGCTTGCTTAAAAGGATGTACTGCTTGACCGCGTACATCAGCCAGGGAAAGCTGTCTCCCCGGGAATAGGGTAGATCCAAAGCCCGCCAGAAGGAAAAGGAAGTGGTGACATAACCGTGTTTAATCGATTGATCAATGACAAACTGCAATATCCTTTCAATCTGGGCTGACGGCAATATTTTAGATAGTCCTTTTAAGGCAACGCTAAAGTCTGAAATCCACATTAAGCGAAAATGCCCCCGGCCGGCAAAAACCAGGTTTTTGGTGCTGTTTTCCTTTAACACTTCTTTGGCCATAGCGATTAAACCCTTTCGCTTCCTTTTAGGCACACCGAAAAATTTGGTCCGCAAATTGTTTAGAAGAATCAACCAGAAAAGCCTTAAGCTATCGCGATGGATATTGTAGGCGCCGAGTTTTAACACAATGATATTACTATAGCCTTTTTGTTATAATATTTCATCGCGGGCCGGTAGCTCAATGGTAGAGCAATTGCCTCTTAAGCAATTGGTTCTGGGTTCGAATCCCAGCCGGCTCACTTTAAATTTCTCCCAGCGCGACTGGACTGAGATTAACAAAATATAGTGCAGCATTCTTGAAGAATAAGCAATTAGGTTATAATTTTCTCCAATGTTATTTTTTCCAACATATCTACAACTACATCAGCTTTTTGGAAAGCTTCATCGCCCTTTACATATGGGCTGGAAACAGCGATAACTTTCATTCCGGCGTTCTTGCCAGACAAAATCCCACTTGGCGCGTCTTCAAAAACAACACATTCTTCGGG
>DATEUG010000033.1:0-2807 GCA_035283225.1 Patescibacteria group bacterium
GATTTTAACTGATCCAATGACTGATTCTGGATTAAACAAGGTGACTAACACTTTTTTATTACTTGATTCTTTCGGCAGTAAACCAAATTGTTCGACTGCCTCCAAGGTTCTATCAAAACCAACGGCAAAACCGGTCGCCGGAATATCAAGCCCGCTAATTTGATTAATTAAATTATCAAATCTTTCACCGCCTAAGACCGAGCCGGCGTCAAAGCCTTCAATGACCACTTCCCAGATCGGGCCGGAAGAGTAGGAGAAGGATCGGGCAATGGTCGGGTCAAAACCATACCAGCTAGCGTCAAAACCCTGGGCCTTCAAATAATTAAGAATTAAGTTAACAGTGTCATTGGGTTTTAAGTTTTTAACTACGTTTAAATATTCTTGAGATTTGGTTTTATCAATTCCTTGATTCATCATGGTGGCAATTACCCCTTCTTCGCCGATTTTTTTTAGCTTATCAATTGCCACAATGGCTTTATAGGGTAAGTCTTTTAGAAGCTGGCGGTCATTGATTAACACCTTGGCGTTAGTAAATCCAAGTTGTTTATAGAGGTCTAAAGATAAAGCGATAACTTCAGCATCAGCCAAGGGGGAGGCAACGCCGAAAATGTCAGCGTCAGCCTGCAAAAACTCGCGGTATCTGCCTCTTTGGGGTTTTTCGGCTCTGAAAGCCGGCTGAATCTGGTAGCGCTTAAAGGGTAAAGTAATTGGGTTATTTAAATACTGGGCAATGACCCGGCAGGCAGGGACAGTCTGGTCATATCTTAAGGCTACCTCCCGGCCGCCTTGATCCTTAAAGTTAAAAAACAGTTTTTCCTCTTCACCAATCTGACCTTTAAAAAGCTCCAGGGACTCCAGGGTGGGGGTTTCCAGGGGTTCGTAGCCCCAGGATTCAAAGATGGCAGCCAGTTTATCTTTCAGCCACTGCCTTTTCCGGGCCGCTTCAGGTAAAAAGTCCCGAAAGCCCTTTAAGGTTTGTGGTAAGGTTTTTTTACTCATATGTTATTGATTATATATTGATAGAAGTTTTTACTGTTGACGTTAGTGATAATTTTACTTTTAGTTTTGAGGATAGTTCGGCCCCGATCATTTCCAGCTAATACTACTTGAGGATAACCCGTTGTAGCATCTAAAACAAGGCTTTGGTTTTCTAAGATAGCCACTAGCAGCGGGTCGTAGAAGTAAGCATAGTCATCCAGATTATTCATAATTACCGCTTTTAAGATTTGTTTCAATTTCGAATTTGAGCTTATCCGGCTCACTTTTCGGTTAAAACTTG
Organism: Patescibacteria group bacterium; assembly: GCA_035283225.1. Classification (GTDB taxonomy): domain Bacteria; phylum Patescibacteriota; class Microgenomatia; order UBA1400; family CG1-02-47-37; genus DATEUG01. The sequence goes on from DATEUG010000033.1 coordinate 1,280, forward strand.
ATAATCCGGCAGGTACAAATCTGGTGACATCAAGAGGTACAAGATTAATTTTTAAATCTGATTGAAAAACTATTTCAGCAGACTCGGGATCAATGGCAATGTTGTATTCGGCAATGTTTTCCGGAGGCTTATTTCCGGCTGCCTGAAAAGCCCCGGCCATTATCCAAGCGGAAGAGATAGAATTAACAAAATCCGGTTTCTTTCTGACTAACTTGGCAATGTTAGTTAATGGACCAAGACATATAAGTTTTGGCTTTTGCTTTTGACTAACGGCAATTTGGTAAAGTGTGTTTAATGATTTGTAAATGGGCGGTTTTTCGGTAGAAGAGTTTTTAGAAAGAGGTAATTCTGATAAAAAGGCAAGATTATTGCTTCGCTTACGATCGATCTCAGGAAAATTTACTTTTCTTTCTTTTAGTGGCTTGGTAGCTCCAGAAATAATAGGTATGTCGGTTCGATTTACGTATCTTAAAATTCTCGCCATATTGGTTGCCCCTGTAGCGGCAGTGGCTAAGCCATTTACAGTGGAGATAGCTTTAATGCTGAACCTTTTTGACAATAAAAGCAGGCTAATGGCAGCGATATCGTCGGGACCCATATCAGTGTCGACAATAATCGGGGTCATAGAAGTTTTTGTTTAAACTGATAGCCTAGATTTCTGGGATTGAATAGATCTAAGCCATTTTTGGTTCTCCAGATTGGAATGGCTTTTTTGCCAAAGATAACCACTGATTTACCCAGATTATTGTCCTGATTGTTAATGCCGAGATAAGTATCGCGGTTAAGCAGTAAGATAGAATCGGGCACCGTTAAGAGGGTTTTCCCGTCTGACACAAGAGCAATATTTTCATTTTTTACAAACACTCTAAATTCCTGCCCTTTTTGGTTTATAATCCCATATTCTCCCCTAATAAAGCCGCCTTTCGATTTTAAGTTGGAGGTGGCTATTTTTCCCTCGGCCAGTTTAACTAGTTGATTTCTTTGGCAAAATTTAGCTAGTGACAAAGTTTTATTCTTTAGCTTATCTAAATCTTTTCCGACTCTTATGGAGTAGCTTAAACTGCCATTACCAACAACATTCTTAATTTGTTTGATTAAAAGTGGGTAACCAACAGCATAAGCATCGCCGCCGGATTTAACGGCAAACTCACGCATGATCCGTTCACTGGCCTCAATTGAGTCGTTTTTATTGATGGTTAATGTTTCTCCTTTATCATTGGCAATCACCAGAGGCTCTCTTGTTAGGTTGGCCAGAGTAACAGTTTCCAGGTAGACCTCCGGTGAGGCGCGCCATCCGACAATATCGGCGTCAAGAACCGGTAACTTTTTTAATCCAGCCAGAAACAAAGCCGTTGCTAATGAAAGCGGTCCAATTTCAACAGGAATGATTGCCGACACCTTTTGACGATACTGTTTTTCAAAATTGCTAAGCGCCAAATTACAGGCGATTACCGGGTCACAAACATCCCGATCACCGACGCCAACGACGGTGATAACTAAGTCATTAGGTTTAAAGGTATTAATTTTA
>DATEUG010000034.1:0-3587 GCA_035283225.1 Patescibacteria group bacterium
CCAAGCTTAGCTAGGTCCGGATAACCGGAAGAAGGTAAGTCGGTTTTGACCGAGTCTTTAAACAGGCGGTATAAAGTTCTTAATTTGCCGGGGTTTAATAAGGTACCAACTGATAAAAGTTTGTTTTTAAAGGCCAAAATTACCTGCTGTTGACGTCCGGCCCGGGCATAATCAGTCCCCTCAACCCCGCCGGAATAGCGGGAGCGGACATACTTTAAAGCCTCACTGCCGTTAAAATGCTGGGAACCGGCCTTAAACTCGACCCGCTCATACCGCTCCGGCTCCGGCTCGACTTCTTCTTTGCCGGGAATCGGGTACTGATCGTCGACAAAACCGTGGGGCACGACCAGATCAATTCCCCCTAAAACATCAACTGCCTTTTCAAAGCCGGAAAAATCTAAAACAGCGGCATAATGAATCGGCTGGGCAATGATCTCGCCGACCGCCGCCTTAGCCAAAGTAATACCGCCACCGGCTGTTTGGGTTTCGCCGTAAGGATAGGCCGTATTTAGCTTAGCTGATAACGACTCAATCCAAATATCGCGAGGCAAAGAAATCAAAACCGTGTCGCCGGAAGTCAAATCAATCGACACCAGGATGATGCTGTCGGTCAAGTCGGCCCCGGGGTGGTTACCGCCGCCCACGCCCAAAAGTAAAAAGTTGGTTCGGTTTTGATAGCTTTCCAGGCTGTCGATTGCCGGGTTAACCAGATTTAGGGCCAATTTTCCGGCTCGAGCCAGAGTCGGCGTCAGCCACCAAACGATTGCCAAAATCAAACTGATGCTTAAAAAATATATAAGCGGCCGGAAAAACCAGAGGTGTTTATAAGCTTGGCGCTTTAAAAAGCCTGAATTTAGCTTCATGATAAGATTCTAACATGACGCCCACCTGGCTTAAATCACTTAATCAACCGCAGCTATCGGCCGTCACTCACGGCCAAGGCCCTTTATTGATTTTGGCCGGGGCCGGCAGCGGTAAAACCCGGGCGTTAACCTATCGGGCGGCTTACTTAATCAAGGAAAAAGGGGTGGAGCCGAAACGGATTTTATTAGTCACTTTTACCAACAAAGCCGCCAAAGAAATGAAAGATCGGATTAAAAGATTGGTGGGCGACAATAATGATCTTCCTTTTGCCGGCACCTTCCATTCTTTTTGTGCCGGGCTATTAAGGCGTGACGGTCGGCACATCAATCTTTCGCCTGATTTTACAATTTACGACGAGGACGACTCTATCACTGCCGTCAAACAAGCAGTTACTAACTTAAAACTCGATCCGAAAAGATTTAAACCCCGGGCGATCAAAGCCGCTATCAGCCAAGCTAAAAATGAACTTTTAGATCCGGGTGAATATCACCAAGCCGCCAAAGGTGACTTTTATAAAACTGTTGCCGGGATTTATCCTGAGTACCAGCGTTTATTAAAACAATACCAAGCGGTTGACTTTGACGACTTATTAATTTTGGCGGTCAAGCTGCTCACGGTTAAAGAAGTTTTAAACAAATATCGCCAACTCTTTGAGTACGTTCTGGTCGACGAGTACCAAGACACCAACAAGGCTCAATACCAGCTGACTAAAATGCTGACCCTAACCTCACGCAACTTAACGGTCGTTGGTGACGCTGCTCAGTCAATCTATTCCTGGCGCGGGGCAGATTATCGAAACCTGTTAAGCTTAAAAGCAGACTTTCCCGATTTAACGATTATTAATCTGGAGCAAAACTATCGTTCTAGCCAAAACATTTTATCGGCCGCCAACGCCGTGATTGCTAAGAATCGACTTCACCCGATTTTGAATTTATGGACCAATTCGCCGGCCGGCGAAAAAATCAGTCTTTTTGAAGCCGACGACGAAACAGTTGAGGCCCGGTTTTTAATTGCCTCAATTAAGGTGGCCAAAAAACCCTTAAGTCATTTTGCCGTTTTGTATCGGACTAACGCTCAGTCTCGGGTGATCGAAGAAGCCTTAGTCAAAGCCGGTGTACCCTATGTACTTATCGGCGGTGTTCGCTTTTACGACCGTAAAGAAATTAAGGATTTACTTGCCTATTTAAGGTTTTGCTTCAACCCCAAAGATGCGGTTAGCTACCAGCGCTTAGAAAAATTGGGCAAGAGGCAATTAGGCGTTTTCTTGGACTGGCTACAAAAGGATAAGATCGTCAAGCTAACCTGGCCGACAAAAAAATTATTAACCCAAATTCTTAAAGTCGTCGCTTTCGAAAAACGTTTCAACCCAAAAGACCCGGAGGAATTATCCAGGCTGGAAAACATTAAAGAACTTTTAAGCGTGGCCAAAATTTGGCCAAAATTAGGCGAGTTTTTGGAAAATGTCACCCTGATTCAAGCCAGCGATGTGGAAAGCAATCAGGACTCGGTAACGTTAATGACTCTGCATGCTTCCAAGGGTTTAGAATTTGACACCATCTTTATGATCGGCATGGAAGAGGGATTATTTCCTCATTCCCGCTCACTTTTTTCCAAAGAGGAGCTGGAAGAAGAAAGACGGCTTTGTTATGTCGGCATGACTAGAGCCAAGCAAAAACTTTATTTCACCTTTACCCGGCGTCGGCTTTATTTCGGTTTAAGCTCTTCAAACGCCGTTTCCCGCTTTTTAGGTGAAATTGACGAAAGTTTAGTAGAGGCAGCTTTACCGGATTTACCGGACGACAATGCTATTATAAATATAAATGATTATTAGGGACATTAATTCTTCAGATAAGTCTATCTTTAGCGCCGCTGCCGGCCACCCCTTGCAGTCTTATGAGTGGGGCTTATTTCGCGAAAAAAGCGGTTTGAAGGTAGCAAGAAAGGGTGTCTTTGACGGCAAAAAACTAATCTTGCCGCTTTCTGTCACCATCCATCCTCTGCCGGGTGGCTACACTTTAGGTTATTTTCCCAAAGGACCGATGCCCGATGAGACCCAGCTTAAAGTGCTAAAAGAAATTGGACATGAAAATAACTGCTTATTAATCAAGCTTGAACCCAATGTCGGCTCAGTGATTGTTGACCACCAAGTTAAAATTCATGCCTGGGAATCAATTGATCGATTTTTGCGCGATCGGGGGGCCAGACCGGGCCGGCCCCTGTTCACCCGTCACACCTGGCAGCTTAACTTAAAACCAAGCGAGGAAGAACTCTTAAAAAACATGCACTCAAAAACCCGCTACAACCTTAGATTGGCCGAGAAAAAAGGAGTTAAAATCATTGCCGACAATAGCGACTCCAGCTTTGATTGGTTTTTGAAATTATTGTTTGAAGAAACGGTTTCCCGGCAAGGATTTTACGCCCATACTCCTGACTACTTTAAAACCATGTGGCAAACACTAAAACCGGCCGGCCTGGCTCATCTACTGCGAGCCGAATACCAGGGCCAAGTCTTGGCTGTATTTATGGCCTTTATTTTTAATGGGGTAATTTATTACCCCTATGGGGCCTCAACCAGAGAAGCTAAAAACGTCATGGCGCCCAATTTATTAATGTGGGAGTTAATTAAGTTTGGCCGGGCAAATGGCTGTAAAATGTTAGACATGTGGGGGGCACTCGGACCCAACCCCGATCACAATGATCCCTGGTATGGCTTTCATCGGTTT
>DATEUG010000035.1:0-4588 GCA_035283225.1 Patescibacteria group bacterium
GAGTCAAACAGGTTTTCATTGACAATTTGATCCAAGCGGCCGATTTGACCGGTCAAATTAAGCCTTGTCGTCTGCCAAGATTTAGTCAAGCCGATGAAGTTTATCCTTAAACGATCCCACCAGCTTAAATTTGTCTTACCCTCAAGCTTAAAAGCGTCAATTTTTAAACCAAAAAGGTTGCTGGTAGTCCGCAATAACAGCGATTCACCGATACCATCCAGTTCCCCGAGCTGGAAAACCTTTCTTAACTGGTAACGACCGTAGCCAAAGGGAACATCAACCGCCAAATCTGCCGGAATTGTCCAAATATACTCCTTTTTTTCGGCCGGTAAGTAGTTAATTAACTCTATCTGACCACGACTTAAATCGATCAAACCCAGTCGATTTTGACCGTCCCAGACGCTTGACTTGACTGCCTTGTACCCGGCCGCCCCCACTAACACTAGCGTTAAAATTGCCAAAAACCACAAACCCAGCCGAAAAAAGGCCTTATTTTTGTTTGACTTTGATTTAGCCTTATTCATCAGTCCTTTTTAATTTATTGAGTACCGATTGCAGGTCTTGGGGCAAAGGAATCTCGTAGCTTAAAAGAGCCTTGGTAACCGGATGTTTTAATTCTAAACTAGCCGCATGAAGGAATAATCGGGGGCAAAAACGCAGATCCTTTTTAGCGGTTTTGCGGCCGCCGTACCACGGGTCGGAAACGAGCGGATGATTAAGCGACTTAAAGTGGACCCTAATTTGGTGAGTCCTGCCGGTCAAAGGAAAAGCTTTGACTAAACTTAGCTCTTCCCCTTCGGGGCTCAAATAAGCTGATTCAAGCTGGTAATCGGTGGTGGCTGACCGGCCGCCGACAAAAATGCCAAAACGCTGGCGGTTAAAAGGATTTCTTGAAATCGGGGCATTAATGCTTCCCTTCTTTGGTTCAAGCTTGCCGTGAACCAGAGCTAAATAACTTTTTTTTACCTGACGCTCCTTAAATTGAGCCTGCAGCGCCTCCATTGTTGACGCAGTTTTTCCTACCACCATCAAACCGCTGGTGTCTTTATCGAGCCGATGGACTATTCCATGCCTGTCAATACCCCTTATCCCCTTCAGTTCCAACCAATCTTCTAAAGTAATTTTTCCGGCGGTAGTTTGCGCCCGATTGACGATCATTCCGGCTGGTTTAACCAAAACCAATAAACTCTCGTCTTCAAAAACAATTTTGGGATTAGGGTTATTGCTTGTTATTGGCACAGTTGATGCACAAAGTGGCAGTCGGCTTGATTGCTAACCGGTCGGTGTCAATCATTTGACCACAGTTTTCGCACAAACCGTACTTGCCCAACCTGATTTTAGTCAAAGTTTTTCTGATCTCAATCAAGGCTTTATCGATTTCCAGTTTTAAAGCCGCCACCCGGTCATGACCGCTCTCTTCAGCCGCATCATCAGCCACGTCAGCATTGTCATTTACCCGATCAGTGTTTTTATATGGATCCTCGGCGTCCAATTGAAGTTGACGCTTTTTTAGCTTTAGTTCTTCTTCAGTCAAATGTTTTTTTAGAGGCTTTAATACCGACAAAGGAAATTTAATTTTTGACATAGATTATCGTTTAAAGTGGGCTTATTTAAAATCAAAGCCGATTTTCTTCCTCACGCTTGTTTTTGGCTTGCTTTCCCTCACCGGGACTTTTATGGTTATACCCGAGCGGATCAAAATAATCAAGACGCCGCAAATCGCAAAACTTAAGCCCCACCAGGCATCTAAGCTTAATGGGCCCCGCCAAACTTGAACGTCGGTGACAAACGACAGCCCCAAACGCATTAACCCCAAAATGATCAAAAACACTCCCAAAACAAATCCGGGCCGGGCCTCATCCTTGTCGTGCTGATACCAGGAAAAACGCCGGTACTGTTGCTCCCATTTTCTTAGTAATCTTAACCCCAGCCATAAGCCTAAAGCCCAAATTAACTGCACCGGCAAACGCCGGCCGTCAACCCCGGGAAACGGTAAACCCCACCAGCCGTTAACTACAATGCCTAAATTGCTGCCGGCTAGAAAACTGGCTGCAAAACCCCAAATCATCACCGTGGTTATACCTAAAACCGCTACCTCCAGCCACTTAAATACCGACCATTTCTTAATGATGGCAAAGAAAGATAAGCTTAAAAGTGCTCCCATCACCACGCTTTCAAATGACAAACCCGGGAACTTGGTCACAAACAGCATTTTGTACCAACTTAATCCAAAATCTGGCCAGTGAGTCAGAATATAGCCAAGGCGACCCACCACCAAACTGACCAAACCGGATATAAGCCAGGCATCCATAATCGCTTCTTCCTCAAAACCTTCTTCCCTGCCCTTAGTCCAAACCGCCAAGCCTCCGAAAAACACACCCAAAAAAATTAAGATCCCGAATGAGTGGATGGCAATTGGTCCCACTGAAATTAATGTCGGCCACATATATTAGTAGATAGTCTTAAGTATATAGCTTATACTAATCCCCATGCTAGCTGTGTCACACGCTTTAATCGGCGCTTCAATCGCTAAACTCGTCCCCAATCCTTATCTCGGCCTGCCGTTGGCATTGGCTTCCCATTTTTTGGGCGATTTGACTCCCCACTGGGACATGCGCACCCGAAAAGTTAAGCGCCCGGTGAGCCAGGTTGTCTTTCTATCTTTAGCTGATGCTTTTATCGGCTACGGCTTAGGTTTTTGGCTTTTCTACCCTCAAGTCGGCCCAATTTATCTTTTAGCCATGATGTTTGCCGCTCAGTTCCCCGACTGGCTGGAAGCACCTTTCCACGTCTTTTCATGGAATTTTCCGCCTTTTTCCACTATTAAACTTTTGCAAAGCCAGCTTCACTACAAAATGGATTTGCCCTGGGGTTTGGTAATTCAGCTTCTTATCGCTGCCGCTTTTGTGTTAATCAGCCTCTAGAGACGTACTCACCAGTTCGGGTATCAACGATCACTTTTTCGCCCTGTTTAATAAACAGCGGCACCTTGACGTCCAAACCGTTATTTAAGGTTGCCGGCTTATACATGTTTGAGACGCTGTTGCCTTTTTCGCCCGGGTCGGTTTCTTTAATCGTAAACGTCAATTTTGGCGGCAGTTCCACAGCCAAGGCCGAATCCTCCCAGAAAAGCACCTGGACATCTAAGCCTTCGCTAAAATAAGGCAGCTGCTCGGTAGTTAATTCTTTATCAAGCTCTACCTGCTCAAAGCTCTTAGGATCCATAAAAAAAGCAGTTTGGGCATCTGAATAAAGATACTGCATTGGTCGCCTCTGGAGACTGATGTCCTCCACCTTAGCGCCGCTGGTAAAAGATCGCTGCGTCACTGATCCTGTTTTTAAGTTTCTGATTTTCACCCGAATGGTAGCATTACCCCTGCCCATCTTAGAAAATTCGTAGTTTAAGACTAAATAAGGCTCGCCTTCCATCTCAAAAGCAGTGCCGTTTCTTAACTGATTAACGTCAAGCATATGTTAGAATTATACACGGCTATAGCCCTGAGCGTAGTCGAAGGGCCAGAGTGTTGGAACTGGTAGACAAGCACGACTCAAAATCGTGTGATCGCAAGATCATGAGGGTTCGATTCCCTCCTCTGGCACTATATGCAATTACAATTAAAAAAACTCTTAGGTAAACAAGTCAAGCAAGAAAAACTGGCGGCTGAGGTTGAAGCCAGAATTGTCGACAGATTAATAGAGGTGTTATCCCCGGAAACGATTGTTAAGTTAAGTCAAATGGCAGAAAATGACGACGAAAATTTAGAAACCTATCTTAAAGAAAACTGCCAGGAATTTGACAAAATCGTTGACGAAGAAATTAACCGGGCTAATCAAGACAAGCGTTGACGAATTTTCTGCCCTCGTAATTTACTCACTGTCCCCCGCAATGACTGCCTCAACTTTTCCCTAAAACTTAATTCCTTGGAAAAGTCTCCTTTGATCCTTTGAGCAATTTCCTCAGCCAACAATCGCTGAATGGAAATTACCCCCTCAGCATGAGCACCGACACTATCTTCGTTGCCCCAACTAAAAGGTAAACCCAAGTGTAAAGTGTCAATCTTGTCTGCAAAAATTGCCTCTTTCATATCTTCAGCTGCTTGGCTAACAGATACATCGTCGGTAACCTCACCTTTACCAAAAGACAAAACTAAATTTGCTTTTTTGGCTGACTTAACCAAACTAACTTTATCTTTAACTGTGTCTAAATTAAAGGCGGCCACCAAAGCTTGTTTTTCCCCGCCATCGCTACCGTTTAAAAAGACCTTAATTTTTTCACTACTTAACCCCGCCAGCTTCTTGGTAATTTGCCTTTGGCGCGACTCTCTTAAACCTGACGGTAAACCGTCAGTGAGCATATGCGCTAATTGCTGATGTTTACTGGCATCATTCATTTGGCTGACTGATTCGGTTAAGCTACGAAAAGGATTAATCGGTGCCTCAGTCAAAACCGTGCGCTCACCTGTGTCCAAATCAATGGTAGTATACGGTTCAAAACTGGTCATTTGCTGGGGTAAAGGAATGATCCGCACCTCATCTCCGCGCTGCTGCTTGATGGTAATAGCAATGTCTTCCAATACCCGATCATTGG
>DATEUG010000036.1:0-4035 GCA_035283225.1 Patescibacteria group bacterium
CTTTGACCGTGTCGTATTTTCTCTTAAACAAAGAGCGAATTGAACCGGCTAACCCCGGTTCTTTTTGATAAACCTGGTAATATTTTTTTAAGCCGGAAACGCTGATTAAACTCATAAATTTGATTTTATCACGATGACGCCGAACTATAGTGCTTTAAGGCCAGTTGCCAAACCAGGCGCGACACCCACAACCAAAACGCAGCCGCCAATACTCCAAAAACCACCAATCCAAAATTAATTTGACCAGTCAGCACCTGAGTCGGTACGGTGGCTACAAAAGCTAATGGTAAAAAATAGGTCAGTAGCGGACGTAATACCAGGCCAGTAACATCGGCAGGAATGCGTGAGACTTCGTAAACTGAGCCGAACAGATATACAATATTCTCTATATTCCCTAACCAAAACACAGCTGTTAAAGTCATAAACCAAAAAGAATAAACAATGACTAAACCACAAAGCAATAAAAACCCATAGGCTAAAATATTAATTAAAGCTATTGGCCAAAAATAAATTTTAATTAACCAAATTAGAGTTATCAATAAAGGTAGAATAACAAACAAATGAGGCAGGGAAACTTGTCTTAAGGAAATAAAAAATTGCCCGGAAACCGGCTTGGTTAAAATTAAATCCAGGTCCCCGGAATTAACTAAATAATTTATACGGGAAAAATTAACTTCAAATAATAATTGAAATATCCGATCAAATAAATAATAAGTGGCAGTCAATACCAGAATTGCCGGAAAAGTCCAGCCGCCGACCTGATTGGTTTGATTAAAAATAAATCTAAACGTAATCATGGCCATGCCTGCCCAAATTAAATTAACTACAACAAAAATCCAGAAGTGGCTGCGAAACTGCATTTCCCGGATTAGAGAATTTTTGAAAAAGGCCCGGTAGATGGTTAGGTAACGACGCATAAATTAGCCCCCGTAAGCCGAGTAGGCCCGGATGCCGCGTTTTAACGTTACACGGTAAATGAAAACGGCTACCACCAACCAAAACAGTTGAATCATCACTCCCTGCAAGATTTCAGCCGAAGATAATTTACCTAAAAATATAGACAAGGGAAAATAGAACCAATAGCGAAACGGCAACCATAAACTAGCTGTCTGCATAGCTTGAGGCAATAAAGTGATGGGGAAAAACCAACCCCCCAATAAAGCCATTAATAAGTCCCAAAAAGCAGTCAGCCAGCCAATTTCCTCAAACCATATGGCTGCCAAACCCAGGCAAGTTTTTAGAAGCATTTGTCCCAAAAAGGCCAATGTCAGGCTTAAGATTAACCATAATAATTGCTGCCCCGACACTGAGAAACCACTTATAAATCCTGACAAAAACAACCATAACAGCAATAGTGTCGGAATCATGATTACAAATCTAAATAACCTCCAGGCGATCTGGGATACTAGACGATCGCCTAAAACCGATAGCGGGCGTAATAAAAAATAGGCGGAAAACTGACCATTTTTAATGGTATCTGCCAACCAGTGTTGCGGATGAGGCGTAATAATGGCGCTGACAAACATGGCGCCCAAATAATAAAGAATCATCTCCCTTAAGCTAAAACCGGCTATCGCTGATTTACCCTGAAAGGCCGCCAACCAAAACAAGATAAAAACCAGGTGGGAAGTGGTATCGGCCAAAAACCAAATCAGTCCGGTAGCCCGATAGGCCAACATGTATTCTAACTGCTGTTTAAATAACAGCCAGTATTTACTCATTAACTTACTTTACCAAACGCTTGAGGGTTTTGCCGACCAAAAACCTGACTACCCGGTGACCTTTGATAATCAAATCTTCACCGGTTTGAGGATTTCTACCTTTTTTGTCTTTAACCTTGGTCGTTTTGAAAGTACCAAAGCTCGACAGGACCACTTTTTCACCTTTATTGATTTGGCGGACGATCTCATCCAAAAAAGCATCAACCGCTTCACGGGCGGCTTTCTTGGTCAGGTGAGATTTTTTGGCAACAATTTCCAAAATTTGAGCTTTGGTCATAACCAAAATGATATTAGCTGATATATCAAGCTAAATCAAGTAGTAGCTTCGGTGCGAAGTTCCCTGAAAACCGTAACTTTAATTTGGCCGGGAAAATCTTTAATCGTGTCCTTGATTTTGTCACGAATGTCGCTGGCCAATTTAACGCTGGCATCATCGTTAAGCTCTTTCGGATCAACCCCGACCCTAACTTCCCGGCCGGCCTGAATCGCATAGACATCTTTGACGCCGGCAAAGGATTTGGCGATATCTTCCAACTGAGTCATCCGCTTTAAGTAGCCCTCGTGGTCTTCGTAACGGGCTCCGGGACGACTGCCGGAAATCGCATCGGCGATATACACCAGCATCGATTCAACCGAGGAAAAAGGTTTGTCCTCATGATGCTCGGCGACGCAGTTAATGACTGCTTGAGGGACGCGAAACCGAGTCAAAAATTTGACCCCCAAGTCAACGTGAGTTCCATCTTCATCTTGGATGACCTTGCCGATATCATGAAGCAGGCAACCCAAACGAACAATGTTGGTGTCGGCGCCGACTTCGTGGGCTAATTTAATCCCAATTTTGGTTTCCTCAAGGGTGTGAGCGATCATGTTTTGACCATAGGAGAAACGGTATTTAAACCGACCCAGTTTATCAACAATCTCAATGGGCAAATTAAAGACCTTAACTTCATGGCAAAGCTTTTCCCCTTCAACCCTCATGATCCGATCTATATCGAGGCCGACTTGCTTCACTAATTCTTCAATCCGTGCCGGCTGAACCCGGCCATCGGCTAACAATTTTTCCAAAGCCACCCGGGCAATTTCCCGGCGCACCGGATCAAAACAGGATAAACGAATTACACCCGGCTCATCCAAGTCCACTTCGACACCGGTGACTTTTTCAAAAGTACGAATGTTTCTGCCTTCCCGGCCGATGATCCGGCCCTTCATGTCTTCATCAGTAACTTTAACTAATGAAACGGTGTATTCGGGGACATAATCTGTAGCCCCGTGACGCATGGCTTCAACCAAAATCTCTTTGGCTTTTTCCTCAGCTTCAGCTTTGGCTTTGGTTTCGGCTTCACGAATAATTTCGGCCACCTCGCCGCTCATGCGTTTTTGGTAGGCAGCCAAAATTAATTCTCTGGCCTTATCCGGACTTAATTTGCTGATTGCTTGCAGTTTGGCTAATTGTTTTTGCTTAATTTCTTCAATTTCTTTTTTTTCTTTTTCGACGTGTTCAAATTCCTCTGTCGCCTGACGCTTGATCTTCAAGGCCTGGTCTTTAGCTTCCAGAATAATTTCCCGGGCTTGAGCTTCTGCCTGCGGTTGAACTTGTGGTCTGGGTTGCGGCTTAACCGACGCTTTAACCGGCGCCTTAACCGCCTTAGAAAATTTCTTAAAAAATGACATAGGTCTTAATCTTTCTGACAAATGGAGAAAACCCCTAAAATTTTAGAGGTTTGGAGAAGAAGTAGATGCTTTTACTCTGTTATTCACCATTTATCTTATGAACGCATCTTACTCTTTTTGGGCCATTTCGTCAATAATGCCGGCAACTGATTCAAAGGAAAAGCCGCGGCTTAACAGCCGTTTAGTAATTGTTTCTCTATCCTGCCAGCCCCGCTGATTGACCAAATCTTTTGCCAGCATTTTTTCCTGCTCCGGAGACAATAAAACGCCGACAATAATCTCTTTATCTACCCCTTTTTGCATTAACTCGCTTTTTAAAGCAATGTTGCCTTTCGGCCTAAAGCGAATCCGCTGGTCTACCCACCAGCGGGCAAATTCTTCATCGTTTAACAGACCATCAGCCGCCAAAATTTCTATTAATCTATCAATTAATCCTGTTTCTCCCCCCAATCGTTTCAACCTGAATTTCATTTCGCTGACACTCCTTGGCCGAAACGACAACAGATTTAAGGCTTTGACTTGAAGATCTTCTAAGCTAAAAACTTTCACTCTTTTTTGGGCGGGCGGCCACGGCCACGAGGAGCAGTAACGGCAACTTCGGCTGCTTTCACTTTCTTGAAAATCTCGGCCTCAATTTCTTTGG
>DATEUG010000037.1:0-2623 GCA_035283225.1 Patescibacteria group bacterium
AACTAAAATACATTTAACAATATGTTATAAATAACATAGCATAATGCCGCATAATAAACAAAATATATTAATATTGTGAAAACAATGCGCATAAAAACGAGTTATGCGCCATAATAAAAGCCATTTATGATATAATTTTGATAATTAATACAGAAAGAAGGTGATCAATATGAAAGAGAAACTAACCCCCGCTCAAGCCAGACTGTCTGAATTACAAGAAATGCAACAAGGTTCTTACCCACCTCCTCCAATGGGTAAATACTATGTACCCACAAGCTTAGAAAGACAAGTCATTGAAGAACTTATCGAAGAGCAAAAAGCTATAATTGCCAAACTTACACAACCATCAGTTTAATTATCAAAATTAAGAAAAAGGTATGGCTTTTATTACAGCGCATAACACGGTATATGGGGTTGCACCTGACTTCTGCAAATTAGTGCGACAAATTTAATTTTTGCAATAAGTTATTCACATCAGGAGATATTTTTGAACGTAAGGTAATAGTTTGGTTGTCTTGGTTACAAATTTTAGCATCTTTAATACTTTTTAACAGGTCAGTACATTTTTTTAAAGACAGATTGGTTTTAATTTCTAAATACTTACCTAGAGCCAATGCCATGACGCAGATTAAGATGTGTGACCTGATGGCTTGGGCTTTATGATGATAAATAGGCCGGGCCTGCAAATCTGACTTGGTGATCCTAAATGACTTTTCTACCTGCCATAAGTTGTGGTACTGGTCGATAATTTCCTGATTAGTTAGTTGGGTGAGATTGGTGTAGTATCCCTTGATTCCCCAAAGCATGGCGGCTTTGTCAATCAACTTTTGGTTAACTTGAGGTTGGTTTTTAGCTTGAATCAGAAATTTTAAGTGCTTGCGTTTCCCAGGATTGGCAATCGCTTGTTTGGCTCTGTCTATCTGTTTTTCGGTTTCATGCTGGTCTTTAGAGTAGCGATCTTGAGAAAAGGCGCCCACTAGTCTGCCTTTGGAAGTCACTAACCTAATCGTAGCACCATCTTTGCCAGCCAGTCTTTGATTGATCTTTTTAATTAAAGGTAGCCCCAAGTTTCCTAATCTGGCGCCGACAAGGTAGTGAAGCTGATGCTTGATTAACAGATCAACATTATCCTGGCTGATCATGGCCGCATCGGCTACCACAGTCAGCTTTTTAACCCCGTACCTTTTCTTAAAACACTCAATCATCGGCATTAAGGTATGGCCTTCAAATTTATTACCAGGGAAAACTCCCCAGCCTACCGGAAGCCCCTGGCCTGTGACCATTAACCCCACGACTATCTGGGGTTGATTGAATTTGTGATCTTTGGAAAATCCACAGATCTTTAACTCTTGATCAGTCTTATCAGTTTCAAAATACAAAGTGGTCACGTCATAGAATACTAAACTGAAATCAAAATCAAAGTGAAGCTGGGCAAGCTTAACCAGTAGTTTCTCAACTTCTGGCTGTAACTTCTCCCAACCTGGCAGTTGCCGGTACAAATGAGTTTCCTGATGGTGGATTCCAAATTGTTCAGTCAGCCTTCTTAACGCGTCTGACTTGGAACCGGGTGAAATTAGCCGCATGATCACCAAATCAAGTAAAAGTCGCAGCTCACCCTGAATCACTGGCAGGTTATCAAACCCCAGCCGATGGCAAAGCCGGTCCAGTACTTCATAAATGAAAACAGAGTGGGTGGAAATTAACTCTGACTGGTTGACCAGTAAAACATCCGATACCGATTCAGGAGAATTCGTGTCCGAAAATATGGCTAGTTGTCCACTGGCTTGGTTTATCCACCGGTAAGCCGCCTGCCGAAGCTGGGCTATTTGCTTTGATTCGTGAGCGCTGCCGATATGTTTAACGACTTCTGTCTGGCGGTTTATGTACTTTACTACCTGAATAGCTGTAGCGCCGGATTTGGTTGATATAGTTCTGAGCCTAAACACTAACTTTATTGTATCGTTAGTGCGACAAATCGAAAAATCTTTGTATCATTTTGAACTCAATACTAACACTTTTTAACCGTTTTTCTCCTTAGTTGCAGAAGTCAGGAATATATCAGAGACTTAAAACGTAAATTCAGACGCCGAACACTAAAGTAATTGAAATTAGAAAAACCTTGCCTGCCCTTCATAGCCCTGCCTGCGCAGGCAGGTTTAGCGACGAAGGGAAACTGCGAAACTATGTTTCCCCAACTCTCCTGTAACTTTTGTGCGTGGGAGAGTAGAATAAAGGAAAATGGCAGCTAAAAATCAGACTTCCAGCTTCTTACAGATAAGATCATCAAATTCCGTGATGAGCGCGATTGGAAATAATTTCATAATCCCAAAGACCTGTCGATTTCCTTAGCATTAGAAGCCGGAGAAGTATTGGAACATTTCCAATGGAAATCCCAACAGGAAATTGAAGATTACATTAAATCCCATAAGTCTGAAATCGGAGAAGAATTAGCCGATGTGTTTTGGTTTGTTTTACTACTAAGTAACGATCTCAAAATTAACCTGATTACAGCTTTTAACCAAAAACTTAAAAAGAATAATAAAAAATATCCAATTATCAAAGCCAAGGGCAAACACACTAAATACAACCTACTATGAGCATTGAAAAATCAATTAATCGGGAA
>DATEUG010000038.1:0-3234 GCA_035283225.1 Patescibacteria group bacterium
CAATTGCTAGCCGGTTCACTTTCCAACGATCTTTTCAGAGTGGCCAGCTTGACACAACGTGGTTCTATGAAAGCTGCGCTTCGTTTTTTGAAAGAGGCAAAACGCTGGTCTTCCCCCTTACAACAACAGGCAGCGGCTGAATATATTGTCAAGATTGCTAAAGATGTTTCCGATAAAACTCCTAATGATATTTCTCTAAGTGAGGCCGAGAAGTATTTAATGTGCGGGGTATTGCTGCAAAATTACGCTTTGCATCTTGGTAAAGCTAAATCCTGACATAGTTCACTAGCCCCTGCAATTTTCTTCCCTCAAACACTGCCGTGATATAATCCAGGCACAATTTATGACTATTGAATCTTTTTCATACAGCCATGAAGTTGAAAACCAAGGACCCATGCGAGTGCTGTGGGTTGATGATCGAGAAGTTTCCCCAGAAAAAGTCGCTCAATTCGGTCAAGCTGCCAATGCCGATGTGACTATCGCTACTAACCCTCAAGAGGCAGTTCAAGAATGGACTGAGGGTAACTACAATACCTTAATTTTGGACCATCAATTAGGAAACATGTTTGGCTTCCAAGTTTTGGAGGCGGTGAATAAAACCGGTAAAATCCCTAGCATGCTTGCTGTTGTTACGAGCAAACCAACTCAAAGAATTGCCATGAGTTATGGCTGGATTGATGAAAATCCTGAATTCTTATTTAGTAAAGACGATGATTACGCTTCAATCGGAATGAAGGTCAGGCAAACCCTTGATGAAGTTTTATGGGCTGAAGGGCAAAGTCCAAAGCAACTTGCTCACTTGGCAACTGTAACTGCCAACCTATAAGTATCCAGTAAACCAAGTCCTGACATAGTTCACTAGCCCCTGCCGCTTTGTTATAATCCCTTATGATTTCAACAGAAATACCTCGCGGCGGCGCCAGCGTTACGGCAATTGAGTGTCACAGTGACTTGATCGCTTTTGTGACCACTCATTTTGTCGTTGAAACTCACACCAGTTATCCCCGAAGTCTCAATAAAGCCTTTGAGACAACCCCTTTTCGGGCTGAAAACAAACACTTTTTAAGATTTTTAGGTCGAACATTATTAATTGCCGCTGAATATGGCTGGCCTGAAGCCGGCGGCCAGATGGAATATGCATTGAAAAAAGGAGTTAACGACCCGCTTGATCCGCGTTACGTCCTACATCTTGCCACCAAAATGGCCACCAAAACACTTAAACAAATGGACCAAAAAATGGCAATGATCGAGCAATTGAAGCAAAATGGTCATCAGAATTTGAAAAAGCAACTTTATCTAATCTTGGGCGTCAGCGACACCTGGAAATTGGATTTTCCTGAATATACTTTAGAAAAATTATCGCCCCGAGGACGCCTCAATTTAGAAAATCAACCCCTGCTTTTGCCTGACATCGGCAGATTAAAACAAATTGCCGCAATTAATTTTTTGGAAAGCGATCTCAATATAGATAAAGCCCATTTTACAGAAATTATGCTCGAGCCGACGCGGATCGCTTTTCCGGAAATTGAGTTAGATAGCGTCTTTTTCCACCCGGCTGAAACCTGGCTGCCAATTATCGACCCCAGCATCAGAATAAAATCTTAGTAAGTGA
Organism: Patescibacteria group bacterium; assembly: GCA_035283225.1. Taxonomy (GTDB): domain Bacteria; phylum Patescibacteriota; class Microgenomatia; order UBA1400; family CG1-02-47-37; genus DATEUG01. The sequence continues at coordinate 1,613 of DATEUG010000038.1, forward strand.
TACAATTACTCCCTGATGCAAACCGATAAAATTCGCAATATTGCCATTATTGCTCACGTCGACCACGGCAAAACCACTTTAGTAGATTTCTTGTTAAAACAGGCTCATGTTTTTGCTGCCCACGAGCACGAAATGAGCGAAACCACAATTTTGGACTCAAACGAACTGGAACGGGAACGCGGAGTGACCATTTTGGCTAAAAACACCGCTATCACCTGGCAGGATTACAAAATTAATATTTTAGACACGCCGGGTCATGCCGACTTTTCCGGCGAAGTCGAACGGGTCTTAAACATGGCTGACGGCTGTCTGCTGTTAGTTGATGCCGCCGAAGGGGTCTTGTCTCAAACGCGCTATGTGTTGAGCCTGGCTTTAGGCCTGGGCTTAAAACCGATCGTCATTATTAACAAAATGGACCGCAAAGACCAAAGAAGCGCTGAAGTGCTGGAAGAAATAAATGATTTGTTCTTGGATCTGGCTACCGACCCGAAGCAGCTCGAGTTTCCAGTTTTATATGCCGTAGGCCGTGAAGGTAAGGCCGACCGGCAATTGCCAATCAAAAGCCAGAACTTACAACCATTGATGCAAACCATCATTGATTATATCCCCGCTCCCAAGGTTAGCCCGGAATCAGGCTTTCAACTGCAGATGACCACTTTGGATTATGACAGCCATAAAGGCCGCTACGTCATCGGTAAAGTACTGCGCGGCCAAGCCAAAGTCGGAGACATATTAACCATTATCCGCCAGGGTCAAAAAGTGGCCGAAAGCCGGGTGGAATATTTGTTTAGCTTCAAAGGTTTGGGCAGACAACCGATTACCACTACCGATTTGGGTGATATTGTAGCCATTACCGGCTTTACTCGCGCCAAAATCGGCGACACTTTGGTAAGCCCGGACAAACCGGAAGGCTTACCGGACCTTAACATCTCCGAACCAACAATGAAGATCCAGATTTCACCCTCAACTTCCCCTCTTGTTGGCCAAGACGGCGAGTTCACCACTTCCAGGCAAATCCGCCAAAGACTAGAAAAAGAGCTGGAAACCAACGTCAGCTTAAAGCTCTCTTCCGGCTCAACCGGTGAATCAATGGTGGTGGCCGGCCGGGGCGAACTGCATTTGGCCATTTTAATTGAAACCATGCGCCGGGAAGGTTATGAATTCTCTGTCGGTAAACCCGAAGTAATCATCAAAACAGTTGATGGTCAAAAACAAGAACCCTGGGAATTGTTAAACATTGAAATAATCGAAAGCAAGGTAGGCCTGATTTTTGATACTTTAGGCAAACGCAAAGCCACTCTGAATAAAATGACCACAGTGTCCGGCAACGCCCGACTGGAATACCAAATCTCTACCCGTAATGCCTTAGGCCTAAGAACGGAACTGCTAACCAATACTTCGGGATTGGCCGTCATTCATAGCCAGCTCTTAGGCTTTAAACCAGTCGGCGAAGAGGCACACATCCCCAGAAATGGCGCTTTGGTGTCAACAGAGCCCGGCCAAGCGCTGGCTTACAGCATTAACCATATCCAAGAGCGCGGCTCTACCTTTGTGGAACCAGGAGAAGCGGTTTACACCGGCATGATCATCGGCCAGAATTCAAGGGCTGATGACATGTGGGT
>DATEUG010000039.1:0-2842 GCA_035283225.1 Patescibacteria group bacterium
GCAATTACATCTGTTTGCGGGCTTAGAGAAGCAGTGTGGGAGGCGGCCGCAATTTTCCCCGTCGGCGTTGTGCCGCCAAATAAAACTACCACCGGTTTTTTCCGGCTGGCAGTACTGGCAGCGGTTAAAAACTTTTTGCCATCGGCAAAAGATTCCAAATAAAGTCCAATTACCTTGGTTTGGGGATCTTTGCTTAACCAATCAATCATTTCCGTCTCAGTCACCCCGGCCCGGTTGCCTAGACTAACAAATTTAGAAAAGCCTAAGCGTTCTTTTTTAGCCCAGTCAAATAAAAATGCCCCGATGGCTCCAGATTGGGAAACAAAAGCAATGTTGCCTTCGGGTGGGGCGACCTTGGCAAAAGTGGTGTTTAAGCCCCGCGCCGGGGTGGCCAAGCCAAAACAATTCGGGCCTAAAAGGATTAGCTTTTTATTTACAATTTTTTTCAGTTTTTTCTCTAACAATTTACCCTCGGCTCCGGTTTCGGAAAAGCCGGCAGAAATCACCACTAAGGCTTTAACTTTTTTTGCCACGGCGGCGGCGGCAATATTCGGGACAATCGGAGCCGGTACTGCCACGATCACTTGGTCAACCAGGCCGGGAATCTTATTTAAGTCCGGAAACACTTTCAGACCTTCAAGCGTTTTATACTTTGGGTTGACCGGATAAAATTTTAAATTCGGCACCGCCTTTAGTTGTTGAAACAATTTATATCCCAGACTGTCTTTATCAGCCGAGGCGCCGACTAAGGCAATGGAGCGGGGTGAGAGCAGTGAATCAAGCATTAAATTAAAGCTTTACCTGTCATTGATTGGGGTTGATTGATATTAAGAAGTTTTAGAATTGTCGGCGCCACGTCAGCTAAAATGCCGGCCGGCAGCTGCAAGGCTCCAGTGGCCAGATCATCATTTACTAAAATCAGCGGTACCGGGTTATCGGAATGCTCGGTGTCAATTTCGCCGCTGTCCAGGTTAATCATTTCTTCAGTGTTGCCGTGGTCAGCTGTGATCACTGTTGTTCCCTTTAACGCTTTAACCGCCGGGACAATTTGGCTTAAAGCGGTGTCGGCGGCTTCACAGGCTTTGATTGCCGCGGTGATGTTGCCGGTGTGCCCCACCATGTCGACGGCGGCAATATTAATTAACACAAACTGATAAATCCGCTCATTTAATTTTTCGATCAAGCTGGCGGTTAGTTCCAGGGTGGACATCTCCGGCTTTAAATCATAGGTAGCTACTTTTGGAGACGGAATCATCAGCCAATCCTCACCGGGAAAAGGCTGTTCTCTTAAGCCGTTAAAGTAAAAAGTGACAAAGCGTTCTTTTTCTGTTTCGGCCATCTTTAACTGCCTTAAGCCCGCGTCAGACAATACCCGGCTTAAAGGTAACTCCACCGTCAGCGGCGTCATCACCACTTCAACCGGCAGTTCCTTTTGGTATTCAGTCATCGTCACCATTATCATGTTCTTCAAAACTTTTTGCCGCTTAAACGGCAGGGTCCCCGGCACTTGTTTTTGAGGTAAGTGGGTGTGCAAGTATTTATCGGCTAAAGGATCATAAGCCGGTCGGTTGGCGGTTTTTTCAAAATCGCTTAAGGCAAAGGCTTTGGTTAGCTGCCTGGGGCGATCGACCCGAAAGTTATAGAAAATAAGGGCGTCGTTGTCGTTAACTAAACCAACCGGATGATTCTGGTCATTAACGATATTAGTCGGCTTGATAAATTCATCGGTTAATTTATTTTTGTAGGATTGGTCCACGGCTAGGGTTGCGCTTAATGCCTTTTCACCCACCCCTTCGGTCAGGCAACGGTAGGCGCTTTCGGTTCGTTCCCAGCGAAAATCTCTGTCCATAGCGTAAAACCGGCCCATGATTGTGGCAATTTGGCCCACCCCTGACTCCTTTAAGTGGGCCTCAATGGTCGACAAGTAGGTTTTGGCTGTGGTCGGCGGCGAGTCGCGCCCGTCGGTAATCAAATGCAGTTTTAAACTGGTGACTTTGTTTAGAGCGGCCAATTTAATTAAGGCCAAAAGATGTTCATTATTAGCATGCACTCCACCCGAACCGATTAAACCCAGATAGTGAAGCGTGCTTTGATTGGTTTTAACGTGGGCAATTGCACCCATTAACGCTGGGTTTTGGAAAAAAGAACCATCGGCAATAGCCGCGTTAATCCGGGGCAAGTCAGCAAAGACAATCTGGCCGGCCCCTAAATTAATGTGGCCGACCTCGGTGTTGCCGTCCTCACCTTTAGGTAAACCAACCGCTTCCCCGGCCGGAGATAACTGGGTGTGGGGATAAGCTGACAGAAGCTGGTTGTAAGTGGGTAGCTTGGCTTGGGTAATGGCATTGCCCGGTCCGGGCGGTGCGATCCCCCAGCCGTCCAGGACTACCAGGACGATTGGGCCTTGAGAATCCATAGTACTAATTTAGGTCAATTGAGACTCAATTGCCAGCAGCCGGTTGTATTTAGCCACTCTTTCCCCTCTGGCAGGGGCGCCAAATTTGGTGTAATCTGCTCCGACACCGACAGCAAAGTCGGCAATAAAAGTGTCGTTAGTTTCCCCGGAGCGGTGGGAAACAATTACTTTCCAGCCGACTGACCGGCAGAGTTTAATCACCTCAATGGTTTCGGAAATAGTGCCGATCTGGTTTGGTTTAACTAAAATAGCGTTGCAGGCCTTTTTACTGATGGCGGTTTTTACCCGCTTTAAGTTAGTGGTTAACAAGTCGTCACCGACGATCAGAGTCTTACCGCCTAGCCTTTCGGTCAATTGCTGCCAGCCTTCCCAATCTTCTTCTTCTAAGCCGTCCTCCAGGGAAAATAAGCGGTACTGGCGCTGCAA
>DATEUG010000040.1:0-7289 GCA_035283225.1 Patescibacteria group bacterium
GCCCGGACCGACATCCAAACTGCCCGGCGTTTCACCTTGGTCACAAACGCCTCCATCAGAACTCCAGCCTGTTTTATCGGTTTCGCTGACTGTGTATGCTCCTGGTGTAACTTCCTGGTCATTGGAACCACCGTTACTTAAAGAAAATCCGCTGTATCCAGAGCCGGTCGTGGTGAAATCAAAGGTTGAATCACCACCAACAGTTAATTTATTAACAATGATATGACCGCTGCTAAGAGTGTTGGTGATTGTGCAAACAATGTCATCATCTTCATCAACAGCTACATTCAGAGGTCCTGTACCACCCTGAGTCAGTGGCACTCCACCGTTGAACGTGGTTGTATTCCTATCTACGCAGGAAATAGATGAGTCATAGTCATTCAAATCTGTACTTCCGCAACCAGTCACGTTTTCACCAACTGTATGAGTTGCCCCTGGACTCTCACTCGTGCCAGCCTCAACAGCTACTTGATCAGTTGTACCCCCATCGCTCACACAACTTGCCTCGTCTGTACCGTCAACCTCCAAGTTAAAGGTTCCCGAATCTTCGGCTGGTTCTAATTGTTTTATTACTTCAATATCCGCAAAAAATGGAACAGTGATAGGCACCTGGAAACCATCCTGACAATTACATTTGGAGGGCGAGCCCGGGATGGCGTCTGAAGGACCTGAGCAAGACAAGTTTTCGCCAACGTTTTGATTCCAGCTTGTACAATACGGCAAGTTCAGAAGATTATCCTCATCTGTGTCTAGACATTGAACTGTCATTGTTATTTGCGGTTGGACCACTGAGGCACTACTTATATCTCCGCAAGCGTTGCCGTCATAATTGTAGTTTGGAGGAACTGGAGAGTTAGCGAGCGTGGATACAGAACAAGTGCCGTTTTCCGCACTTGCCTGACCTTCTGATGCGAAGTACAACCCAACGTTATAGCGCTGTGTAGCAGTTGACTGCACATCCCATGTGGCTGCAAAAGTAACTGTATCTCCTGGAAATTGGCAACCATCGTCTAGGATATCTATATTTGTAACGTTGGCTATTGAAACGTCGTTAGCAGTACAGGTTGTGTTTGAACCAAATGCATCCTCTACACATTGGCTAATTTCAGTTTGTACTCCTGAAGGAGTCGATTCTGTGTAATAAACTTTTACCTGAATGTTGTCTAGAGAAACTGTGGTGGCTCCACAATTATTCCCCGAGGCATCATCAAATTTAACTTCTGCATGGAAATTGGCGTTTGTGAAGTCATCAGCTGTCCAGGTTGACCCCCACAAATCAGTAGGCGTTCCAAGGGTGGAGATTACATCCGAACCTATGAGAGCTTGGGTTTTTGTATTGGTGTGCTCGTTGTCGCTAACCGACCAAAGGTTGGTTTCAATCTGACATTCAGTGATATCTGTACTCTTGGCTTCTACTTTAACTTCAATACCATCAATTGTTGCGCCAGCTGGAACTGAAAACCCGAAATTTTCGTAACTTTGAGCCTGGGCTTCGGATGTGTGCGTAGCATAGACATCATCGCTTACGAAAGCGTTCTGGCCGTTAGTCCAAAGGTTGTGGTTTCCGCCCTCAGCTGCTGGGGACTTAAATGTAGTATCGCTATCCGTAAAACTCGTCGAGGCAACCAATGTCGTTGAGGTGATAAAGGTTTCGGCTAAGAAGGCTTCGACTAAGTAGTTGGGGCGGTAGGTGCCATCGAGCTGGTAGGTGTAAACGAAATTACCTTGGTCGTCGGCGGTGACTGAGTCGGTATGAGTAACCGCTGGCTCGTCGGTTGACGATACTATAATAGTATAACCAGTGTTAGCCTCAAAGCCGCTGCCGCTAATAACCACTGTTTCTGTCGGGGCATAATCGGGTTTGTCGGTGGTAAGGGTGGCGCTGGACTCCTCCTGGGAATCAAGATCAAACTCCGGCAAGAGTGAACCATCAAGAACAATAGTGGTAGCGTCAAGAGTGGGCGGAGATGAGTCGGTTTCGGTTAACGCTGGCGACGGTGATGGATTAAGCTCATCGGTTTGATCGCCTAAAACTGTTTCGGCTTCTGGTGACGGGCTGGGAATAAGAGTCGGGCTGGGGCTGACTGCCGGCTGATAACTATAGTTTTCCAACCAAGTGTTTTCATCCTCGGACAGCTCCTGGCTGACCGCTGTTTCCTGGCTGACAATTACTACCTGATCGTTATCTAAAGCAAAGCGAATGACGCCGACTTCACTGACATTTTCAACTTGAGTCTTAAGAATTCCGTGGAGAACTTCATGATCAACACAATTGCCGTCTTCTGAACAAGTACCGGCATAAATCGGCTGTTCAACTCCCATGACCGCTTCGGTTTGATCAGCATCGGTCCGATAGGCTAAAAGATAGTCAACCGCTTGGTTGTCGGCAACCGGGAAAGTAAAACTATTGGAAGCATTGTCAAAACTTATCGGCTCTTGTTCGACTACTGTCTCTTCTAAAGCAAAAGCCGGAGCCGGTAAAAACGGGACCACCATTAGCAAAAACTGCTGCCAAATCAAATTGGCGCCCACTAGGGTAGATAGAAGTTTAGATCGAAAGCTTTTTCGATTTATCATGGCATCGGACAGTTTCGTATACTTTAACCCATTTTTTCTGGTTGTCAAGAGGTAAAAAAGGATTTTTTTATCTAATATTATATTATGGGGTTTCTTGACAAAAAGTTATGGGGTGCTATACTAATGCCGGTTTTAAAAGCTGCTACACGGTAGGAGCTTTTTTTATCAACGAAGGGGGTGAACAGTAAATGAAAAATGGAAAAATTTCAATTTTAGTTCTTGTTGCTACATTTAGTTTACTGATGACCGGGTTATTGGCCAATGGCTTTTTTAAAGCCAACGCGACACAGGAATTAGTAACTATTTGTCACGCCACAGGCAGTGAGGAAAATCCCTACACTGAAATTACTGCTGCTTATCCGGCGATTTACGGAGAAGCGGGACACTTTTTTGAACCAGGAACCCCCAATGATGGTCATGAAGATGACTATGAGGGACCCTGCGAAGGCGCAAGTCCGTCTCCAAGCCCATCGCCAGATCCGAGTCCGTCACCTGATCCGAGTCCGGATCCTTGTGAACAGACCGAAGAGGGTTGCCCAAGAGTGAGTCCGAGTCCTTCACCAACTCTAACTAATGTTAGTTTTAGTGTTAGCGGCCCGGCTTGTAACAGCGGCAGCTTTCGCGCTGAACTGACGGTGAAAGTTGACAACGTTGGTCAAAGCGGAAAAACAGTTAAATTCAGCTACAAGGCTGAAACTAAAGAGGCAACCACCAACAATGATGGTATTGCCGGTTCCGACTTTGAGTTTAGAGGCAACGACAATGTCACTGCTTCTACCGACGGCTTTGATAATCAAACCCAAGGAGTTCAGGCAAAAACTGAATGTCCGGCAGGTGAGGCTACCCCAGGTCAAGTCTTGGGAGCCAGTACTTTAGCCGCAACCGGTAGTCCGGTGGCAGATTTGTTCAGCTTGGTTTTTAGTTTAGGAGCTGGTTTAATGGGAGCAGGCGTTAAACGCTATGCCCAGAAAAAAAGCTAAAACGAAAAGATCAAGAAAAAGTCATACCCCAGCCCGGAAAGTAAAACCGGAACTGGGGTTGATTTTTTGGGGAGCGCTTTTCATTTTTATTTTTGCCGGCTACCGGGTTTATAGCTTAAGAATATTAAGTTTCGGCACGCCCACTGTCAGTGTCGTTGCCACCGGCCCGTCACCGGTAAAAATTGAAATCCCCAAAGTAAGCTTAAACCTGCCGATTATCGAAACTACCGTCAGCGACGGCACCTGGGAAATTTCGCCTGACGGCGCCTCTCACTGGGATAACTCTACTAACCCCGGACAAAACGGCAACATTGTCATTTACGGCCATAACAAAACTAATTTATTTGGACCAATTCGCTGGCTAAACCTGGGTGAAGAAATTATTGTTACTGATGCTGACGGCGGAAAACACTTGTATACCATTACTCAAACCGCCACCGTCTCACCTGATCAAGTCGATTTTATCCTGCCAAAAGATGAGGAAACTTTAACTTTATATACCTGCACTGGTTTATTTGACAGTCAAAGATACATTGTCATTGCTAAACCGAAACAAGGTTAAGAAAAATCAGTAAAGACTGCTAACACCGGCGATGTCGCCCGTACCTAAATCACGCTTATGAGTTTCCCCATAATCAGCATAACCATACATTGTTTCCTGATTGCAGCTTGTTTCATACAAATCATCTAAGCCAACGGCGTGACCCAGTTCATGGATGGCAATGCTAGGAAAGTCCATTTTGGTGTTAGTGCAGTTTTCCGCGGTACAGTCGGCCGACCAATTGTAGTCAAAGTCATCATAAATCTGATCCCATTCTACCAGCTCTCGGGTTTGCGGCGGACCACCGAAAATGCCCCAAACAATAGTGACACCAATGGCACCGGCTGAATCAATGTCGGCAAAATAGACTTCGTTGCGGTCATCTGGTGAACTGGTGTCGGCAACTAGCTGGTTATCTGTAGTTACACCGCCACCAAGAACAATTTGCCCGGCAGCGCCTTCCCAGGTAGTAACAGCGGAAGACAAAGTATTGAGAATGTTGGTTACTTCTAATCCCCTAGTATTAGTAGGATTAACTTGCCAGGATTCGACTTCTTTCCACTTGGCCCCCCTCGCCAGAAAACCATAACAGCTGGGGGCATTTTTACCGGCGCCACTGGGTTTGGCCGAGCGGCCACGATAGTCAATAAAGGCGTAGCCTTCGACTTGTTTTCCCTCATGAATGGCCTTACCCAGATAATAAGTCCCGGGGGAAACTTCAACGGCTTGGTCGGGTAACGTAAAGCTATTGGCGGTTAAAGGTTGGGCGGTCACGCTTTTGGCTGTACCCAGGAAAAAGGCGGTAATCAAAATGGCGGCAATGACTAATAACTTTAACATTATTATTAAATATACAGTAAACGGCTTGACTGTCAAATCGAATGGTTAAGCCTGAACTGCTTGTCCCCTAAATAGCCGTTTATCTCCGGCCTTATAATTGCTGCATTCATCATCGTCGCCGGATGAAGCGTGTGGTAACCGTAATGCTGGTTGACTAAATCCATGGCCTGGTTAATTTGACCTTGCCGCTTTTCATCGGCAAACAACGGTAAGGTCAAATGTTCATCTTGCTCCAGGAAGCTAATCCAGACTCCGGCGTATCTCACCACCTGCCGCCAGCGCCAGGAATCATAAAGTGTTAACAGCCTGGAAAAAACAAACCGGCCTGAATTAGTAAAGGTTTTACCGGTAATGTAGCCTGATTGAGCTTGGCCCCCGCCTCTTATAGCCAAACCAAACTGCCGGCCAGATAAACCCATGCGCCGCAGTTTCCAGGCGGCTTCTTCAACCAAATTGCTGATTAAAGCCCTGACTGCTTTTTTATCATTCGTATCAGCAAACAAAGTAAAGGTGCGCGACACAGATTTGGCATGAGGCAGGTTAATGGCCGGAATAAGCGGCGCGTCATCCTCGCCGGCCGCTAAGCGTTTTAACTGCAAAGCCCAAAATGGCCCAAACTCTGCCAGCAACACATTTAAAGGGGCGGCACTAATCTGGGGTAAGCTACCAATCCCCATTTTGTTTAAGCGGGCGGTCAAGCGATAACCAATGCCGCAAACTTCGGTAAAGGGTGCGGTGGCCAGTAGCGCCGGCAGGTTATCATCGGTCACTTTTAAAATACTTTTTTTCGGCGCCATGCCCGAAGCCAGTTTTGCCAACATTTTATTTTTGGCAATGCCGATAGAACAGCCGATCCACTCACCCATGTCTTTTTTGATCTGCTCCTGCAAACTTAACGCTAAAGCGACACTGCCGCCGAATAAATGTTTGATCCAGGTAACATCCAAAAACACTTCATCCAAAGAAAAAACTTCAACGACATCAGAATAGTTATGGCAAATCTTAATGAAGGCTTTGGTCATGGCTTCATAGCGGTTAAAGTCTGCCGGTACCAAAGCAATCTGGGGGCATAAAGTTATCACGACCGATAAAGGCATACCGGTTTTGACCCCAAAAGTTTTAGCTTCGTTGGAACAGGCAATGACGCAGGTTCGACCCCTTGCCTTTAAAATGCCTACCGGTTTGCCCCGCAGACTCACGTTGTCCTGCTGGGCAACCGAGGCAAAAAAACTATTCAGGTCCGCATGGAGGATGGCTCTATCCATTGCCTCCAGTTAAACACGAAGGAAACCCAAAAGCAAGTGATTAAGCTGTCGCCTCACCGGGCAATTTTACATCAGATAAATCTGTCGCAGCTTGATCATCAGCGGGTTGATCCGTTGGTGTTGGCATAGTCGGACCGGCCGGTGGTGGGGTTTGGTCAACTGGGGGCATGGCTGGATCAGTCGGAGTCGTTGGTGTCGGATCAGGTGTCGTGGTTGGGGTCGGATCGGTCGGCATTGCCGCTTGGTTAGTAGTGTCGTCCATTTAAAACCTCACCCCCTTTCAATTAACTTGTCCACTATAACAACTTTTTTATGAAGGGTAAAGTTTAAATTTTTCAATCAACTGTTCCAGGCCGTCTTTTTCCGGATAGCGCCAGGCCAGCAAACCCATGCCTTTACAGCGACCATACTCAATTGCGCTTGAGGTTAATTTGGTGTTGGTCACCAGCCAAATTTGATGAAAAGTGGTGCCAAGCTCAGGGTGCTTTAAATGATAATCCATAATATCTTCAAACCGGGCCTGGACATAAAGAGCAGTTTTACTGTGGCAGCGGCCGCCCGGCTGGTTGTGATACTTGCACTCAACCAAAATGTGTTCCCCTGCTTTTTCGGCGACAACGTCAACCTCATGGGCAATGCAAGCGCCTTTGACCATCACCTGTGTTTGCACCCGGTAACCCATGGCTGCAAACAACTTTCCCACCAATTGTTCAAACGGATGACCGGTTGGACCCAAACCCATCAGCCACTGCTTTAAGCCGTATCGGCCGCTGACGTCAGCTTCAAGCTCTCTTAATCTGGCAAAAACCAAACGATAAATCTCTCTGGTAGTAATGCCCTCATAGATTTTGCCGGTAATGTCGGTAACAACCTTCTCGATTGTCGCCGGGTTGGCGCCGGCCCGTTTAAGCGAATGACGGACTTTGGCTTCGGAAAATTCCTGTTTCTGGCCGTCGGCCTTTACCACTTGAATAGGCATGACTTAAGTTTAGCAAAATAGCCCGTGATAAACTAACCTCATGTGGTTTTGGTGGGCGATTTTGGGGGCATTTTTAGCAGCCGTTGTCGCTGTTTTGAATAAACAGG
>DATEUG010000041.1:0-6905 GCA_035283225.1 Patescibacteria group bacterium
TCAATGTAGTCAGGGTGGTGTAGAAAAAATTTCTCACCTCCGGCGCAGTTGCTATTTGGGGGAAGGCCTTCCTATAATTAAAACAATGCTCAAAGTCTTGGCGGTTACTTTAAGTTTGTGGCTGCTTTCTTCAACTTTGGCTTTTGCCTCAGGTTTTCAGTTAAAGTCAATCGGTTCAATGAGTGTTATCGGCGCGGTTTCTTCCGAGTGGTGGTATACCAGTGCTAATCCGGTTTTATCGGGTAGTGCCGCTGCCGACTCGACGGTTACCGTTAATATTGATGGTGTTGACCAGTCAGCCACAGCAGACAGTGCCGGCAACTGGGCGATTAGTACCACCACCTTAACCGATGGTGACCACAGTGTTTCTCTTACCTCCACAGCCGGTTCCCAATCTTTCACTTTGCACATCGGTACCAGTCTGCCGGCAGATTTAGCCGCCCCGGCCACAACTGAAATGCCGGTTGCCGGCGCTATGGATAAAACTATGGCTTTATGGCTGGGGGCAATGATTTTAATGCTCGGCGGTGTGGTGTTCTATCCAGCCAAAAAATAGTTTATCTTCAGCGCCGTGGCGATTTGGGTAAAGTGAGTGGTATAATAATAACTATATGGGTGATGGTTCAGCCAGCGGTATTGTAAGCAGGCCTCAAAAATTTGCTCATTTAATGCTTGACAAAGAAAGCTGGCCAAATATTTCCGATAAAGTTCTTGCATTAAGCCCGGAAAAACTCCAAAAATCCGCAGACAGGCTTCACCAATCACTTCGTCTAGAGAATAATAGCATTTTTCCAGATCAGCGCAGAATCACGCAACTTGAGAATGCCATTCATGTTTGTGACTTAGCTCAAACAATTCAATCTCGCCAGCGTGATTTTGATCAAGCTAAAACCAGGGATCCGTGGATAAGAAATGTAGAAGAATATTATAATTCTAGGTTTTCTAGACGGTAAAGAAATTCAAAAGAAGGTTAATAGATTCTTCTCGACAGCCCTTGCCTCATCAGTTATAATACTTTCACCTTATTAAATAAGTGATTTCGGAAGCTAAGCGCTTCTAGTGGAAGCGCTTTTTTATTGAGAAAATGGCTGAACCAAAAACAACTAAACACGAACGCAATTTGCCGATGAACCTGATCCGCAATATCGGCATTATTGCCCATATTGACGCCGGCAAAACCACCACCACCGAGCGGATTTTGTTTTATACCGGTAAGTCCTACAAGATCGGCGACATTGACGAAGGTACGACCCAAATGGACTGGATGGCACAGGAAAAAGAGCGGGGTATTACTATTGTTTCGGCCGCGACCACTGCTTTTTGGACGCCGACCATGCCGGGTGCTGCCAGCCAAGAGGAACACCGGATTAACATCATTGACACTCCCGGTCACGTTGATTTTACTGCCGAGGTGGAGAGGAGTTTGCGGGTGCTTGACGGCGGCATTACCGTTTTGGACGCTGAAGAGGGAGTTCAATCCCAATCCGAAACCGTCTGGCATCAGGCCGACAAATACAATATTCCCCGGCTTTGTTTTGTTAACAAAATGGATAAATTAGGCGCAGACTTCTTAGCCACTGTCCAAGACATTAGGGACAGATTGGGCGCTAATCCGGCGATTATGACTCTGCCTGTCGGGGTGGAGTCTTCTTTTAAAGGCGTGGTTTTACTTTTAGAGGAAAAAGCGATTATCTGGAAAGGCGATGAGACCGGGGCTAAATACGAGATGGTTGATGTTCCCGAAGAGATGAAGGCCGAGGTTAAAAAATACCGAGACATTTTGGTCGAGCAGATTTCCGAGCACGACGACAAACTTTTAGAAAAGTTTTTGGCTGGCGTTATGCCGACGGTGCTGGAGTTAAAACAAGCCTTAAGAAAAGCGGCTTTAGCTTACAAGCTGGTGCCGACTTACTGCGGTTCGTCTTTAAGAAACAAGGGGGTCCAGCCGCTACTGGACGGCGTGGTTGATTATCTGCCCAGCCCGGCCGACGTTAAGCAAATCGAGGGCACCAATCCGGATACGGGTGAACCGGAAACTAGACCGGCTGACGACAAAGCCCCGTTTGCCGGCTTGGCTTTTAAGATTCAAACCGATCCTCATGTGGGCAGACTCACTTACGTCCGGGTTTACTCCGGCACTCTAAATTCCGGCAGCTACACTTTAAACTCAACCAAAAAAGAAAAAGAGCGGGTCGGTAGAATTTTATTAATGCACGCCAATACCCGGCAAGAAATTGAGGCGGGTCATGCCGGGGAGATTGTGGCTTTAGTTGGTTTAAAGCAGACTAAGACCGGCGACACATTATGCGACGACAATAAGCCAATTCGGCTTGAAGGAATTACTTTCACCGAGCCGGTGATTTCTCTGTCAATTGAGCCCAAAACTAAGGCCGACCAGGAAAAAATGGGCTTTGCTTTAAACCGATTAGCCGATGAAGATCCGACCTTTACCATCAAATCAGATCCGGAAACCGGTCAAACCATCATTTCCGGCATGGGCGAGCTTCATTTAGAAATTCTGGTGGACCGGATGAAGCGCGAGTTTAAGGTTGAGGCCAACACCGGCTTGCCCCAAGTGGCTTACAAAGAAACGGTTAAGAAGGTGGCTGAGGCAGAAGGCAAATACATCCGCCAATCCGGCGGCCGGGGCCAGTATGGTCACTGTTACCTAAGAATTGAACCCAAAGACAGAGGCACAGGTTTTGAATTTGTTTCAGAAATTGTTGGCGGCTCTATTCCTCGCGAGTTTATTCCGGCGATCGAAAAAGGGGTTAAAGAAGCGGTAGAAAACGGCGTTATTGCCGGCTATCCGCTGGTGGATTTGCAAGTTGCGGTTTACGACGGTTCTTTCCACGAGGTCGACAGTAGCGAAATTGCCTTTAAGATTGCCGGCTCCATGGCGTTGCAGTCCGGAGTCAAACAGGCGGATCCGGTGTTATTGGAGCCAATCATGAAGGTTGAGGTCTCGACGCCTGAAGAGTTTATGGGCGAAATTATCGGCGACCTGTCTTCAAAGCGGGCCCAAATCCAGGGGACAAATAAACGGGGCAAGATCGTCATAGTCACAGCCATTGTGCCTTTAGCCGAGCTGACCCAGTATGTCACCCGCTTGCGGTCAATGACTCAGGGCCGGGCCAGTTTTTACATGGAACCGTCTCATTATGAAGAGGTGCCTAGTAACATCACCGCTGCCATTATTGCCAAATCTAAACCTATCAGTTAAAATACCAACTAGTTATGGCTACATTTCAAAGAACCAAGCCGCACTTAAACGTCGGTACCATCGGTCACGTCGATCACGGCAAGACCACGTTATCATCGGCCATCACTCAATATTTGGCCAAGAAAAACATGGCCACAGCCATGAAATTTGAAGATATTGATAAATCCCCTGAGGAAAAAGAACGGGGAATTACTATTTCGATTACTCACCTTGAGTACGAAACAGAAAAAAGGCATTACGCCCACATCGACTGCCCGGGGCATAAAGACTACATTAAAAACATGATCACCGGTGCCGCCCAGATGGATGGTGCCATTTTGGTGGTTGCCGCTACCGACGGCCCGATGCCTCAAACCCGCGAGCACATCTTGCTGGCTCGCCAGGTCAACGTGCCGGCTTTGGTAGTTTACTTAAACAAAGTCGATGCCGTCGACGACAAGGAAATGGTCGACTTGGTCGAGGAAGAGATTCGTGAACTTTTAACTAAGTACGAATTTCCCGGCAAAGACATCCCCATCATCCGGGGTTCGGCCTTAAAAGCCAGCCAGGGTGATCCGGAGGCGGAAAAATCCATCGAGGCGCTCTTAAAGGCTCTGGATGAATATATCCCTGAGCCGAAACGGCCTTTAGACAAGCCATTTTTAATGGCGGTCGAGGACGTTTTCTCGATTAAAGGTCGGGGCACGGTCGTTACCGGCCGGATTGACCGGGGTAAAATTAAAGTCGGCGAAGAAATCGAAATCGTCGGCTTGAAGAAACCGGTTAAAAGCACCGTCACCGGCGTCGAGATGTTTAGAAAACAACTCGATGAAGGCCAAGCTGGCGACAACGTCGGTATTTTGCTTCGCGGCATCGAGAAAGACGATGTTGAGCGGGGTCAAGTGCTGGCCAAGTCCGGCAGTGTTACCGCCCACACCGAGTTTGAAGCTCAGGTGTACATCCTTTCTAAAGAAGAGGGTGGCCGGCACACGCCGTTCTTTACCGGCTACAAGCCGCAGTTTTATATCCGCACTACCGATGTCACCGGTGAAGTGACTTTGGAAAAGGGTGTGGAGATGGTCATGCCTGGCGACAACGCCAAGATGACGGCCAAACTGATGGCCCCGGTGGCCCTGGAAGAGGGTTTGCGGTTTGCTATTCGCGAAGGCGGATTAACCGTCGGCGCGGGCGCGATTACCAAAATTATTAAGTAGTCTCTAACCATACAATTAAATAACGGTGTCACGGTGAACACTGTGGCACTGTGATTTTTATGCCAAAAGGCAGGATTAGGATCAAATTAAAATCATATGATCATCGGATCATCGATGAATGCTGCCAGAAAATTCTGGATACGGCTTTAGCCACTGGTGCCAAAATCGTTGGCCCGGTACCTTTGCCGACCAAAAGGAAGTTAATGGCAGTAGCTACCAGTCCTCATGCTGATAAAGACGCCCGGGAGCACTTTCAACTTCTGACCCACAAAAGACTGGTTGACATCATTGACGCGACTGATAAAACGATTGATAGTTTAATGCACCTGGAACTGCCGGCCGGAGTCGGGATTGAAATCCGCATGTAGCTGGTATATATGGTGAAGACATTTTTTGCTACCAAACTTACTTCCAGTCAAAGCTTTGATGAAGCGGGCAAACGCTTAACCGTAACCCGGCTTAAAGCCGTTCCTCTGACTGTTACCCAGGTTAAATCCCTTGAGCCCGATGGTTATGAGGCGGTCCAGTTGGCAGTCGGCAGCAAATCAATTAAGTCAATTAAGCGCCCCCAAGCCAAAAAATTAAAGGCGGCTAATTTAACTAACCCGCCTTTATGGTTTAGAGAGGTTAGAGTAGAGACTCCTTCAGAATTAAAAGTAGGCGATCAGCTCAAAGTTGATGAAGTTTTTGCTGTCGGTGACCAGGTTAAAGTTTCCGGTACGGTCAAAGGCAGGGGTTTTGCCGGCGTGGTTAAGCGCCACGGCTTTCACGGCGGCCCTAAAACCCACGGTCAGAGCGATAGACACCGGGCTCCGGGTTCAATCGGCATGCGGACTACCCCAGGAAGAGTTTGGAAGGGTAAAAGAATGGCCGGCCGCTACGGCGGCTACACCGCCACCATTAAAAATTTAAAAGTAGTCAGCATCGATGCCAAAAAAGAGTTACTGACTGTTACCGGTACTGTTCCGGGAGCGACAAATTCTTTAGTCGTTATTACTAAACTATGACCAAACTACCGGTTTTTGATCACAAAGGCACCAAATTAACCTCAATGACCGTGGCGGACGGGCTGTTTGCGGCTAAAATCAATCAAGCCTTAATGGACCAGGCGGTCCGGGTTTATTTAAGTAGTCAAAGGCGGGGTTTGGCTAAATCCAAGCGCCGGGGTGAAGTCAAAGTGACAAAAGCCAAGGTTTGGCGGCAAAAAGGCACCGGCCGGGCCAGACACGGCAGCCGCAACGCCCCGGTTTTCGTCGGCGGCGGTAAAGCCCATGGTCCCACCGGCGAGCAAAATTATAAACGGCAATTGTCAGTGGCCATGAAGCGTAAAAGTTTGTTTTCGGCCTTAAGTTTCAAGTTAAAAAATGAGACAGTTTTGGTAGTTGATAAACTGAGTGAGTTAAAGCCAAAAACAGCCGTTTTTGCCAAATTATTTAAAAAATTTACTAAAACGACTAAACCCAGCTTACTCTTAATCGCCGAAAGCGAGGCCAAATTAAAACAACCTACCCGGAATTTGAAGTTAATTACCCCCTTACCGGCAATCAATCTTAATACTTATCAAGCGCTTAGAGCAGAAAAATTAATTTTTACTAAAGAGGCGGTTAAAAATTTACAAAAACATTATGGCTTATCTTAAACCGATTATCACTGAAAAAACCATAAGACTAGCTCATGCCGGCCAGTTTAGTTTTACGGTTGACGGCAAGATGACCAAACCCCAAATTGCCGCCGCTGTGGATGAGCTTTTTAAAGTTAATACCGTCAGGGTCAACATAGTAAATTTGCCTGGGAAAACCAGGCGTACAGGAACCAGGCGCTTGCCAACGTTAGGGCAGAAGCGGTTTAAGGCAGTGGTTACTTTAAAACCGGGGCAAAAAATTGAATATTTTGAGAGCAAAGAGGAAAAGAAAAAGAAATAAATTATGGCGATTAAAGTCAGAAAACCGACAACTCCCGGCACCAGGCACAGGGTTGACATGATCCTTAATGTGGCTGCCAAGCGCCCCGAAAAAAGCTTAAGATTTATCTTAAAAAAGAATTCCGGCCGGAATCACGGCGGCCGCATTACTGTCAGACACCAGGGTGGCCGGCACAAACGCTTTTATCGGGTAGTTGATTTTAAAAGAGACAAGCGGGGCGTTGCCGCAGTGGTGGCCGCCATTGAATATGACCCCAACCGCTCTGCCAATATTGCTTTATTAATTTATGCTGACGGCGACAAACATTATATTTTGGCTCCTAACGGTTTAAAACCGGGCCAAACGGTGTTGGCGGGAGAGTCTGCCCCGATTCTGCCCGGTAATGCCCTGCCCTTAAAAAACCTACCGGTGGGGACTGTGGTTCATAACTTAGAGTTGACTCCGGGCAAGGGCGGACAATTAGTCCGTTCAGCCGGCGTTAGCGCTATCATTCAAAGCAAAGACAAGTTTGCCAACATCAAGCTTCCTTCAGGCGAAGTCAGGGAAATTAATCTTTCCTGCTATGCT
>DATEUG010000042.1:0-2189 GCA_035283225.1 Patescibacteria group bacterium
ACGTCATTTCCCTGCTGGTTTAGACTGGTCGGATCGTGAACTAACTTAAAAACATCCAGCAAATCGGCAAAACTTATGACGGCCGGGTCGTACTCCACTTTAACCACTTCAGCATGTCCTGTATTACCATCACAAACAGCCAAATAAGTCGGGTTTTTGACCGTGCCACCGGCGTAGCCGGGAGTAACTTTTACGACTCCTTTTAAACGCTGAAAGGCGGCTTCTGTGCACCAGAAACAGCCTCCGCCAAAGACTATTGTTTCAAGCTTCTGAACCATCTTTGGGTATAAATTGTAGGCTAATTGAGTTCACGCAGTGGCGTAAATTTTTGTCAGTCATACCCTCGTTTTCAAACACGTGGCCTAAATGGGCGCCGCAGGCAACACAATTAATCTCAGTTCTGTGACCATCGGGGTCAGATTCACGCTTAACTGCTCCCTTAATTTCATCATCAAAGCTGGGCCAGCCGCAGTGGGCCTCAAATTTATCTTTGGAGCGATATAAAGGCGTACCGCAGCGCCGGCAAACATAAACACCGTTATCCCAAAAATCGTCATACTCGCCGGAAAAAGGGGGTTCTGTAAGTTGTTTTAGCTTCATTCAAAGACTTACTTTAACAAATACTCCTGCATCAGCTTCTTTTCGGCCTTGCCTTTAACGTAGGCTTTTACTTCCAAATACTGCTCAATCCCTGAACCCTTAACTTTTTTCTTTAAAAGTTCGTCCACCTGAAAAAGCCCGGAGGTATTATTCATATTGATCGTGATCTTTAAGGGCTTGTCTTTGCCTTCCTTAATTTCAATGTTGTCAACCGCGTGGGCAGAAACTGAGTAAATATCAACTTGACCCGCCTCGTAAGGAATCCGGGTCCGGCCCTCACTCATATCTAAAGCGTCTGCCACCCGAACAATGCCGCCTTCAACCGTAATCGGCGCGCCTCCTGCCCGATGGGAAATAATCGCATGAAGTGTTTCCGAAATAACAATCACCCTTTCATCAATTGGCAGAAAGGTCAGCATTTCCCTAAGCAAATTATTGGCTAAAAAGAGCGAAAACTCCTCGTGGCCATCGCGGTTAATTGACATTCCCAAATCGTGCATTAAGCTGGCCAAAACCACCACCAATTCAGCGTGGTAATTAGTCAGATCAAAGTCTTTAACAATATTCATTACCACTTTGTGTTTCACCAAAATCCGCATTAATCGTAAGGCAATGTTAGAAACCAGCTGAAAGTGGACCGGGCCATGATCGCTCATTCCCAGTCTTTCAATGGCATTAACGTTAATCACTTTCCAAAGCGTTGCCACCTCCTGATTCCGGTTAATCAGAGGCAAAACTTTCTTTAATAATTGGTTGTTTGCTACCGGGATGCGAATTGCGTCAGTCATAAGTTTTATTTTAATAATTGTTCTAATTTAGGCCAGACTGTTTCAAAAATATATTTGTGCCCGTTGGTGTTTAAGTGAACTCCATCGGCAGTTAAATAATCTTTTGTCTGGTTAACCATTCTATCAAACAGGTCAAGGAAAGTTACTTTTTCACCCTTAACCACTCGACTAATAGTCTGATCAAACTTGGTTATTTCCTTATTTAAGTATGAATAGGGCGGGTGCCAAGGAATCGGATCAACTTTGGCTTCATCAACGGGGGTGAGGCCGACAAAGATAATTCTGTCGGTATATTTTTTAGCTTGAGCTAAAACCGTTTTTAAGTTAGTCTCAAACTCTGCTGCCGGAATCTGGTTTTGCTTGGTGTCGTTGTTAAAAGCTGAATCGTTGGTGCCAAAGTCGAAAATGATTATTGTTGCCTCTTCTTCGTCAAGTCTGGGCTTAAGCTCATGATCAAACCTAGCCAAGACATCCCGGCTCGTATCCCCGGAAACACTCAGATTATAAAAATCATCATATAAAACAAAATTGGAGGCAATGACTCTTTCATTTACTTTTTGGCTGAGCCGGGCCACCCAACCCCCTGACTCGTCCCAATGTCCAGCGGTGTTACTGGCGCCAAAAACAATTATATGAGACATTGTTTATTCTAACATCCGCCCTCTAGTGGCCGTGCGGAATGACATTTAGGGTCAGATACATAATCAGCATTCCCAACATCATCACTGCCACCTGCGGCAAGCGCTGGGAATTTTCATCGGCTTGGGGCAAAAAGTCACTGGCTCCAAGGTATAAAAAGAG
>DATEUG010000043.1:0-2062 GCA_035283225.1 Patescibacteria group bacterium
GATTTAATCCGGCGCTTGATTAATCTGACCGCGCTCATTCTTCCTCCTGAATCTGTAATTCCCGGTGGCTGGTGTTAAAGCGTTCAGCGACTTTAGCCAACTGCTTCAGCGTACTCTCTGACAAAATCTTTTCCTTGGCAATCGTTTTTAGAAGCTTATCGTGCTCTAAGTTTAAGTATTTAACGTATCCCTCTTCCCACCTACCGACCAGATTTAAGGGAGTTTTGTCCAAATAACCGTTGGTCACTGCCCAAATGACCGCTACTTGGTCGATGACCGCAGCCGGTTTATCCCAGCCTTGTTTTAAGATTTCCGTAATCCGGGCGCCCCGGTCAAGTTGGGACTTGGTGATCGGATCAAGGTCAGAAGAAAACTGGGCAAAAGCGGCCAGTTCCCGGTACTGGGCTAAATTTAACCTTAATTTGCCGGCCACTTGGCGCATGGCTTTGATCTGGGCGTCACCGCCGACTCTAGAAACTGACAAGCCGGCGTTAATCGCCGGTCTGATTCCGGCATTAAAAAGATCGGTTTCTAAATAAATCTGGCCGTCAGTGATGGAGATGACATTGGTCGGGATATAAGCCGACAAATCCCCTGCCTGGGTTTCAATGATCGGCAAAGCGGTAATTGAGCCGCCGCCGTTTTGGTTGTTTAATTTGACCGCCCGTTCCAGTAACCGGGAATGAAGGTAAAAAACGTCACCGGGATAAGCCTCTCTGCCTGACGGACGCCGGAGTAGCAGCGACAACTCCCGGTAGGCCCAGGCGTGTTTAGTCAGGTCATCAAAGATTAACAAGACGTCTTGACCTTTTGAGGCAAAGTGTTCGGCAATGGCTGTCCCGGCATAGGGAGCTAAATACTGCAAAGCCGGTGAGTCAGCCGAGTTAGCCGCCACCACAATTGTGTGATCCATAGCTTTAAACTGCTCCAGGATGTCTATTAGTTGGGCGGTAAAAGCGGTTTTCTGGCCGATGACCACGTAAATGCAGATTAGGTTTTGTTTTTTTTGGTTAATGACAGTAGTAATCGCAATTGAGGATTTGCCGGTAGATTTGTCGCCGATAATCAGCTCCCTTTGCCCCCGGCCGATAGGGATCATCGCATCAATTGCCATTACACCCGTTTGCACCGGGGCGCTGACCTTGTCCCGGGTAATCACTCCCGGGGCGATCTTTTCGAGCGGCACAGTCGTTTTAGTTTTTGGGCTCAACTTTCCGTCCAAAGGCAAGCCTAAGGGGTCAATTACCCGGCCGATTAATTCCGGACCGGCGGGAATTTGGAGCACTTTTCCTGAGGTAACCACTTCATCGCCTTCTTTTAAATGCAAGCTGTCGCCCAAAATAATGGCGCCGACGTCGTGTTTGTTTAAGTTTAAGACCAAACCCCGGGTTTTTTTAGGAAACTCCAAAATCTCGGCCATCATTGCGTCTAACAAGCCGCTTAAGCTGACTACCCCGTCACCGACGGCAATGATCTTACCGACACTTTTGGCCCCCAGTGTCGGACTATAGCGGTCAATTTTTCTGGCTAACTCGCTTCTTAGATCAATCATAAAGCATTTGTTCTTTGACTGTCTCAAGCTCTTTATCTAAGCTGGCGTCAATAAGCTTCCCGTCAATTTCAATGATAAAACCGGCAATAATTGATTTATCAATTCTGGTCTTGACCTGAATCGGGCGCTTAAAGTTTTTAGATAAAATCTGCCTGATGGCGCTGATTTGGCTTGGCTCCAGTTTAACCGGGCTTTTGACCAAAGCTAAATTGGGATCGACTCGGTTTAGTCCCTGCCGGCCCAACTCTTCCAAAACCTGAGGCAGTAAATCGAGCGATTTTTTTACCTGCAAATAGTCCAAAATACCCCTGACAATTGAGTCAACTTTTGAATCCGCCTTCATTTGATGCGTTTCAACTTCTTGATTTGACCGCTGATAATCGCTTTTTCCTGGGCTTCAAGCTCTCCGGTAGCGGCGGCCATTTTCTTGCCCATTTGTTCATCGGCTTCGGCCTTGGCTTGACTCATAATTTCTTTGGCTTTAGCCTATGCCAGTTTTTGAGCCGCTTC
>DATEUG010000044.1:0-9451 GCA_035283225.1 Patescibacteria group bacterium
GTTCACCAATTACTGACGGTGCTTCAATAACCTTAGTCGCTAATGAAAATGTTACCTGCACATTTGTTAACACTAAACAACCCACATTAAGTATTTATAAAGTCTGTGATCCTATCGGCGATAGCGGTACATTTAACCTTCAAATTGACGGCAACAATGTAACGACCGGCACAATCTGCGGCGGCTGGACAAACGGTCCAATCGAAGTCAGCATCGGTTCTCACACGGTTTCGGAAGGCGGAAGCAATCTTTCCAGCTATAGCGCGGTAATTAGTGGTGATTGTGCGGCCGATGGCACAGTGTCACTGGCAGCCGGAGAAAATAAATCATGCACCATTACTAACACTCGGTACGGATCGATTTCCGGCTATAAATATGACGATAACGACGGAGTTTTAGGTACCACCAATGACAGGACAATTTTAGAAGGTTGGTTAATGAGCCTTTATGTTTGGGATGACGGTATCAGTGATTGGCTAGATACCGGTGAAACAGACACAACTGATGTTACAGGTTTTTATGAATTTGCCAATCTTTTGCCGGGGCTTTATCAAATTTTAGAGACTTTACAACCTGGCTGGACTAATCTTTCCAGCTTAACCCAAAACGTCGATTTGTCTGCCGGAGAAACAAGTCTGGATAATGACTTTGTAAATACACAATACGGGACCATTACTGTCTACAAACAAACCATTCCTAGCGGAAGTCTGGAAAATTTTGAGTTTGATTCGGATTACCATAACGAAAACTTCTTATTGCAAGATACATACTTCGATCTTTCCGGATACTTATTGCCGGGCACTTATTCAGTTACCGAGCTTGATGAAGCAGGTTGGGATTTGACCAGTGCCACCTGCGACGATGACAGTGACCCGTCAAGCATTAGTTTACAATCTGGCGAAACTGTCACCTGCACCTTTACCAATACCCAAAACGGCCATATTATTGTTGACAAAGTTACCGATCCCGCTGGTTCGGTTCAAAGCTTTAACTTTGACGCTACTGGCGGCAGCTATTCAGATTTCAGCCTGACTGACCTTGCCGCACCAAACGACCAGGCATTGGTACCAGGAACTTACAGCGTTTCTGAGACAGAACCGTTTGGTTGGGATTTAACCAATACAACTTGCGTTAGCTCGATTCAGGATACCGAAACAGCCGGCAGTCTTGAGCTGGATGCGGGCGAAACCATCACCTGTACTTTCACCAATACAGAATTGGGCAACGTAACGGTCATCAAATACAACGACCACAACGGCAATGGGGTAAAAGATGATGGCGACGAGGTGCTTGGTGATACTGGAGATGGCGAGGAAATAGAAGCGACCAGATGGGAAATACATCTTGATGGTGAAGGTGTCGATTCTGATCAGTGGACCGGAGCTCAAGTTGCCGGACAAGTGACATTTTCTGACTTATTGCCAAACTCATTTACTCTTAACGAACAGATAAAATCAGGGTGGGTTCAAACAAACATTGCTTGTGAAGGCGATCAAGGTATCGATAACGACAACAGTTACGAGTTCTCGCTGGCGGCAGGACAAGATGCGACCTGTTTCATCGGCAATCAGGGTCAAGGGGCAATTACGGTTCACAAGCTGGTCGACTCCGACGGCAACGGTTCATTCGAAGGCGGCAATGACGAGGCCAATAATTTAGGATTTGATTGGTGGTTGGACGCCGAAGCACAACTTAGAATTATGGGCTCGACCGCCACTGGAGTTTCGACCGGCGCCCATACAGTTACTGAAGAAGAAGACGCTACCGGCTACCACTTTGTCGGTTGGTTCCCTGGTAATCCCAATAGCACTCAATATTCCTGTGCCAATTTGCCAGAGGGAGCTCAGACAACTACGGCTGACATTACTGTTTCAACTGGTCAGACAAATGAAGTTACTTTCTGTAACGCGCGAGACACCGGTGATATTGTCATTACCAAACTGATTGATGCCGATGGTAGTTTGGGAACTACAGATGACAGAACTCCAGGCGAAGGTTGGCAAATGGATGTTGACCCTGACGGTCAGGACACATCTGACCCAACTCTTGGTTTGACGGATGCGTCTGGAGAGACTTCAGCCAATGGTATAAAAACCGGAACATATTGGGTGAATGAAGACGCGAATGGACCGACAGATAATTACCTATTCCTTGATTCTTATTGTACGTTGAATGAGGAACCTACCGGAAATAGCGGAAGCAGCAGCTTTGGTGGAGTTGAAGTAGCCACAGACCAGACAACTTACTGCACCTTTATAAACACTGAATATGCGTCAATCACCGTCTACAAGAATCTTGATACAAACGGAGATGGGGATCTTGATGATGCTGAAATAGATGTTATTCAGGCACCGGGCTGGACCTGGGACATAAACGGATCCGGTGATTATTCAGCCAGTGCTGGTGAAAACACAGTCGGAAATATTCTTCCTGGAACGCATACTGTCTCTGAAGATCAGCAAGCAGGGTACCACGTTACAACCTTTGTCTGCGGCGAGACAAATTATGGTGCGGTGGAAAGTCAGGAAGTCACGCTGAATTCCGGAGACGATTTAGTATGTACCTTCACCAACACCCGCGACACCGGCACAATAATCGTTCATAAAATCATTGATCCGGATGGTAATTTGGAAGACGACAGTGATCAATTCCCAGGCGAAGGTTGGGAAATGGATGTTGATGGACAGGAAGGCGACACGTCTGATCCTTCAGCCCAGAATACTGATAGTAATGGAGAAACAACGTTTGCAGATCTAAAAACAGGTGACTACAATGTTGATGAGACTCTTCAGCCTGGCTATGATCTACTCGATGCCTACTGCGACGAGGGCGAAAACGGCTCACCTGACGGTGAAACGATTTTCAGCGTTGGTGTTGGCACAGACGAAACCGTCGAGTGTACCTTTATTAACTCACCCAACGGCTCAATTCATGGCCAAAAATGGAACGATTTAAATGGTGATGGAATTAGGGATTTTGACGAACAGGTATTGGGTGGCTGGAGAATATTCTTAGACGAAAACGATAACCAGACTTGGGACGATGGCGAGCAAAACATGTTCACCGATAACGATCAGGAACTCGGCTGGTACTGGTTTGAGCATCTTTTCCCGGGAACATATACAGTTTGCGAGGAAGTTCAACCTGGTTGGGCTCAAACCTCAAGCCCAACTTGCCATGTTGTTGAGATTCCAAATGAAAACGCATGTCCAGGACCAGAGCTGCAAAATAGAGCATTTGGTTCAACCTGTGACTTTGGCAACAAATTGGATAACCCGATTTTAACGATTACCAAAACTAATAATGCTGCGGGCGATAAGGCTCCCGGAGATAGCGTTCTGTTTACTTTGACGATTACCGCCACTCAAAGTGCCGCTACAAATGTTGTCCTGACTGATCTGCCGGCCGGCGGCTTTACTTACCAGCCCGGTACCTGGACCTTTAGCTCTAACCTTAACCCAGGGTTAGTGGTAGGCGAGCCGGTTTATGCCTCCCCTGGCAAATGGAACTTGGGTGACATGCAGGAAGGCGAAACCATTACCTTAACTTACCTGGCGCAAATCAGCGGCTCTCAGGTTCCCGGTCTATACACTGACCTGGCTTGGGCAAACGGTGAATCACTGGGCGGAACCGATGTCTTGGCCATGGCCGAAAATCCCGGTTTTGTCGACACCAACTTTGTCGGCACTCAAGTTAATATAGTCACCAACGATCAAGATAGCCTAGCCCTTGGCGGTCAAGTCTTAGGTGCCAGCACCCAACTGCCGGCAACAGGGGCTCAAGTGCTTTGGTCATTAATCGCCTTAGCTTTAATTACCAGCGGCCTAACAGGCTTGAGTTTAGCCAGGAGATTAAAAAAATAAATATGAATAAACTGATTAAATTCTTAACCACTGCCTTATTAAGCTTAATTTTTGCCGGTCAAGCTTTCGCGGCGGCCAGTGACGTTTCAGTCAGGATTGCTACCCCGCAAACGCCGACGCATCGCTCCTCGCTGGAAATTAACTTTGTTGCCTTGGATACTCAAGACCGGGCAATCACCGCCAAATGCTACAAAAAAGAACCAACTGATGCCGGCTTTTCCCAATTCGGCGCCGATATTAATTTGGCTAGCGGCGGCAACAGCGCTAATTGTTCAGTCACCAGTGATATCTTTGACGGCGAAGGCACGTATCAGTTTTATGTCACCGCTAATGCCGGGGGAGACTTGGCCACCAGCCAGACAGTTTCGGTGGATAGAAACACTTCCGGACCGGGGACGCCGACCGATTACTCAAAGAGTTTGGTAAGTTCCTGCCAGTACAAAATTCACTTTAAAACGGCAGATGATTCCGGCCAAACAGTCAAGGTTGAGCTTTACCGCTCGGATAATGCCAGCGGCTTTACCGCAGATGCCAGTACCCGGGTAGAGACTATTGGAGTCGGCAGCAATGAAGCAAGAGACGTTTTCAATGATAAGCCTGACTGTAATAAAGACTATTACTTTGCCCTTAGGGCTTTTGACAGTGCCGGCAATGGTTCTGGGATTGTCGGTGACAATATTATTTTAAGCGGCGGAACGACTACAACCACGACGGCTTCACCGGCTCCGGCTTTAGCTATCGGTACTCCTCAGGGTGCGGTTTTAGGCGAGGAAGAGACTGCTCAACCGGAAGCTGAAGAGACGCTGCCGTTATTGCCGGAAACCTCACCAGAACCAGGGGCAACAGGAACAGTTCTTGGAGTCAGCACCAATAATCCCTGGATTTGGGGATTGGGCGCCGCCGTGCTACTGTTAGCTATCTGGTATGGCGTCAAGAAATTCAGGCCGCAAGCGTAAGAGATTAATCCGGGCATTATATTTTTTCAGTCTTGGCAGTTTACTTTTAGGTATTGGTATTTTAACGGCTACTTTTTGGCCCATTTTTGTTAACGAAGCCAAATATGCCGCCCTTCAGGTAAAACCGGTAGCGGCAGAAATTGAGCCGGTTGACAAGGATTTTGGCATTGTCATTCCTAAAATCGGGGCTAACTCCAAAGTTATTGCCAATGTTGACCCTTACAACAGTAAGGTCTACCAGCGAGCCTTAACCCAAGGGGTGGCCCACGCCGCCGGCACGATCCTGCCCGGTGAAATCGGCAACAGCTTTCTTTTTTCCCATTCTTCTGTCAATTTTTATGAAGCCAGCCGTTACAACTCGGTTTTTTATCTGTTAAACAAATTAGAAGAAGGCGATTTAATTTACATCTATGTCAAGGGAGAAAAGTTAGAGTTTACGGTGACTGATAAAGGCCTTTACAACTCGAGTGCGGTTAACTTTTTAAAGTCTACCGGTCAGGGGAGCACTTTAACCCTAATGACCTGTTGGCCGCCGGGGACAACTTTCAAGCGTTTGATTATTACGGCCCGGCTAAACTAGTATAAAATAATCTCACCACTTTATGCAGGTTTTAATTGATTTATTCGTTCCCCATTCTAGGAATAATTATCGGGCCAAAGCGCTGCATTTATCTTCGTTGAGCGTTTTTTTATTGATCATAATGTTTACCCAGCTGCTGTTGGCAGTTGTTGTCAAAACCTTTCCCGGAGTTTTAGGGATTGCGACCTCGATTACGGCCGATGAGCTGGTAGCGCTCACCAATAGTCAGCGCCAAGCCAATGGTTTACCCTCCCTGTCTTTAAACCAAAATCTGGTGCAGGCGGCGGCGCTTAAAGGCGGAGACATGCTGGCTAAAAGTTACTGGGCGCACACCTCTCCGGATGGAGCCACCCCCTGGACGTTTATTAAACAAGCCGGCTACAGCTATATTTATGCCGGAGAAAACTTAGCCAGAGATTTCATGGATACCGGTTCAGTGATAAACGCCTGGATGAACTCACCTTCTCACCGAGACAACGTTTTGTCTTCGCGTTACCGGGATATTGGTATTGCTGTGATTCATGGCAACTTTCAGGGTCAGGATACTACTTTGGTAGTCCAAATGTTTGGCACCACTGCTTCATCGGCAGTGGCTCAGGTTATACCCAAAGCGCCGGTGGTGGCTGAAGCTCAGGCTGAGGTGCTTCAGGAGCCGGAGCCTGTCCAAGAAGTTGAGGTAGCTTCAGAATCATCCCAGGCCAGCGAGTCAGCAGTGGTGATTACGAGTCAACCTAAGGCTTCAGTTTTGGGAAGATTAATTGCCCGTTTGCCCGGTCTTAGCGACTTTACTTTAACTAAGTCAATTTCAATCAGTCTGACTTTAATTCTTTTACTGGCGATTGTGATCGACACTATTTTTATTACCCGGCACCGGATTGTACGCCTGGGCGGCAAGGGCTTGGCTCACATCATCTTTTTAGCTATACTGTTAATCTTGTTACTGGGCATTCAGCCAGGCTTAATTCTTTAATATGAGAAGTTGGTATCGCTACACTGCCCTGGTTTTAATTTTGTCGGCTTTGGGATTGGTGTTTTTAACCCTGCCGATTTGGAGACAGGCGGCGGCAATCAGCTTGGGTCTGACCTATTTCCTCTGGGGTCTAATTGTTCATTATCTTGATAAAAATTTGCACCTTTTGATCGCGGCCGAGTATTTGGTAATCAGTTTATTGGCGGTAATAATTTTGTTATCGTTATCCTTATGAACTTAAAAGCGATTATTGCTGCCGGTGGCAAAGGTACCCGGCTCCAGCCTTTAACTTTTACTTCCAACAAACACTTAATTCCCATCGGCAACAAGCCGCTTTTAAGTTATCCGCTTGAAAACGTCGCCAACGTGGGTATTA
The DNA here is from genome assembly GCA_035283225.1 of Patescibacteria group bacterium. GTDB lineage: Bacteria > Patescibacteriota > Microgenomatia > UBA1400 > CG1-02-47-37 > DATEUG01. Next base: position 6,746 of record DATEUG010000044.1, read on the forward strand.
AGGATGTGGGCATTATTGTCAATCCCGACACCAAAAAATCGGTGATGGAATTTGTCGGCAACGGTTCAAAATGGGGCTTGAAAGTTACTTACATTGAGCAGGATAAACCTCGGGGTTTGGCTCACGTGGTCCAGATTTCTCAACCATTCTTGGGTAAAAGCCCATTTGTTTATCACTTGGGGGATAATATTTTTTCCGACGGCGGCATCACTAAGCCGGTCGAGCATTTTGTAAAGAGTAAGGCCGATGCGGTCTTGACCGTAGTGGAACATCCGGAAAACTTTCGTCTAGGCGTGCCTTTTTTTGACGGTCACGGCAAGTTGGTAAAAATTGTGGAAAAACCGCAAAATCCGCCCAACAAATTCGGCGTCCCCGGATTGTACATGTTTAATCATCATGTATTTGAAGCCTTTTCCGGTAAAGACAAAATTAAACCGTCAGAACGGGGAGAGTATGAAATTGCCGCTTTATATAACTATATGCTTCAGCACGGCTACAAGGTAGAAGTAGCCGAGTTTAAAGGCGAGTGGCTCGATCCGGGCAAGTTTGATGACAGTTTAGAGGCAAACAGGTTAATGCTTACCAGCCGGATAAAAACCAAGATTGCTGGTAAGGTTGATAAAAACACCAAAGTTTCCGGCAAGGTAGAAATAGGCGTTGGGTCTGTCATTAAAAACAGCCAAATTGTTGGGCCGGTGTCGATTGGTAAAAATGTCACCATTAAAGGTAGTTTTATCGGTCAATTCACCTCGATTGACGATGACTGCGAGATTTTAAACAGCCAAGTCGAAAACAGTATTTTGATGCGCGGTATCCATATTTATGATGTTAAGGGCAGAATTAAAGCCAGCCTGATTGGCAAACATACCAACATTATCGGTGTCAAATCCAACGACCCCAGTTATAGTTTTACCGTGGCTGACCACTGCAAGATTGAACTTTAGGCTAAAATAGCTTATGGCAATGACACCGTTGGCGGAAAAATTGCGGCCGCAAACCCTGAAAGATTTTGTCGGCCAAAAGCATTTGGTGGGTCCGAATAAGCCGGTTAATTTGGCGATTAAGCTTAATCAGCTTCACTCAATGATTTTTTGGGGCCCGCCCGGCTGTGGTAAAACGACACTGGCCCGGATTATTGCCAATAGCCTGGAGGCCCATTTTGTCCATTTGTCAGCCGTATCTTCGGGTAAAAAAGATGTTAAAGTCGTGGTCGAAGACGCCAAAAGTTTATTTGGCCAAAAACGGACAATTTTATTTTTAGACGAGATTCACCGTTTCAACAAAGCCCAGCAGGATTTCTTACTGCCGTATGTTGAAGACGGGACGATCATTTTAATTGGTGCCACCACTGAAAATCCCAGCTTTGAAGTTATCCCTCCGTTACTGTCCCGCTGCCAGGTGTTTGTATTAGCGGAATTAACCGAAAAAGAGCTTCAGCAAATTGTTGTTAAAGGCGCCAAGAATTTGAAAGTAGTCTTGTCCCGATCAGCCCAGGAATTTTTGGTTAATTTTGCCAACGGTGATGCCCGGCAAGCCTTAAATTTGCTGGAAGCTACCCACAGTCTTTATCGGCAAATTACTGTTGATAATTTAAAAGCGGCCCTGCAAAGTAAGCATTTGCGCTACGACAAAGGCGGCGACGAGCACTACAACGTCATTTCCGCCTTTATAAAAAGCCTGCGCGCTTCTGATGTTGACGCCGCTTTGTATTATTTAGCCCGGATGGTGGATTCGGGTGAAGATCCGCTCTTTATCGCCCGTCGTATGGTGGTGTTTGCCAGTGAAGACATCGGCATGGCCCAGCCGACAGCCTTGGTGGTGGCTAACGCCGTTTTCAGGGCTTGTGAAACTATCGGTTATCCGGAATGCCAGGAGAACCTGGCCCAAGGCGTAGTTTATTTAGCCAAAGCCAAAAAAGATCGGTCTGCTTATGATGCTTACATGGCTGCCTTAAGCGATGTCAAAAAGCACGGTAACCTGCCGGTGCCGATGGAAATCAGAAATGCCCCAACTAAATTGATGAAAGACTTAGGTTACAGCAAGGGTTACGATATGTACCCAAAGCATTCTTTTTTACCCGATAAACTTAAAAGTAAAAAATATTTCAAGCAGTAATCGTGCCAACAAAAAATATCACGGCAATCAAAGTTTTAACAGTTAAGGCAAAAGGTGAGCCAAGGTTTGTGGCAGGTAAAGCCTTTAATCAACTAGAAAAAATTACCGGATTAAAGGGCAGAAAAATGTACGGTGTATATTTTAAAGACAAAAATGAGTACTGGGCTTGCACAGCCATAGAGGTTGACGACGATTTAGCTAAAATGGGTTTGGAACAAGAGATTATTCCCGGTGGGCTATATGCCTATTCTATTCTTAAGGGAAAATATAATGAAATTGTCCAACAAGTTGGTGAAACCATGGATCAATTAGTCAAAGAAAACGACAATAGAATTGATTGGAGTAGACCGCCGGTTGAATATTACTTCCGCTTTAATGAATTTATCTTAATGGTGCCAATTAAATCTCTTAATGTAGATAATTCTAATGTACCGATACAATAGAACCAAAAATGTGGAGTAGCTTTTTAGGTTCGTTACCCTATACGGAATATTGTGAGCGGGCAGGAAGCAGTTCTTGGAACGCTGAACCGGTGAATGCGGTGACCAATTTAGCCTTTTTTGTTGCCGCCTGGTTTATTTGGAAATTGTT
>DATEUG010000045.1:0-3184 GCA_035283225.1 Patescibacteria group bacterium
AGGGTGCCGATAGCGGTAGGATCGATTGCCGACTTTACTTTCTTAACTAAAACAAAAACTACGGTTGAGGCAGTTAACCAAGCCATGGTTGATGCAGCCAAGGGTGAACTTAAAGGCATTTTAGAAACAACTGATAAGCCATTGGTTTCAAGTGACGTTATCGGCCGGGAATGCTCGGCCTTAATGGATTTAGGATTAACCAAAGTGGTTGACGGCGATTTGGTCAAGGTGTTTGCCTGGTATGACAACGAGTGGGGCTTTGTGGTGCGGATGATGGAGCTAGCTGTCCATGGCAAGTAAGATTATTCCTACTGTTTTTGTTCTTGATTTGGTTGCCCTTGAGGATCGGCTGGAGCTGTATGAAGCAATTACCGATAAAGTCCAGCTGGACGCGGCCGACAGCGAGTTTACCACTCAGCCCACCTTAACCATTGAGCGTTTAGTGGAACAGCCAACCACTCTGGATCGGGAACTTCATTTAATGGTTAACGAACCGGCCGAGTGGCTGGAGCTTTCGGCCGAAAATGCAATCGATGCGGTCATTGGTCAAATTGAAATGATGGGCAACCAGGGTGAATTTATTGCCACCGCCAAGAACTTAGGCCTTAAAGTGGGTTTAGCCGTAGATTTGGAAACTAGTTTGAATGATTTAGATTGGGAAGTAGCCAAAACCGCCGATCAGCTGTTAATTATGACTATCAGAGCCGGTAAAGAAGGGCAAAAGTTAGACAAGCGGGGACTGGATAAGGTTAAAACCTTACGGCAAAAGGGCTATCAGGGAATTATCGGTGTTGACGGCGGGGTAAACGAGCAAACGGTTAAAGTTTGTGTGGCGGCCGGGGCCAACAATCTGGCGGTCGGCAGCGCTTTATGGAAAGCCGAAGATGTGGCGGCAGAGTTTAAGAAGTTAACCGATTTAGCCAATGGTTTATGAGATTTAACGTGGTGACTTTTGGCAGTGCTTTTGTTGACGTCTATTTAAGCTCACCCGAATTTAAGATCGTTAAATCCAAAGACAGCCCGACCGGGGTGGCAATCTGTGAAGTCTATGGCGCCAAAATCAACGTTAAAAAAATGGTGATGACTACCGGCGGAGGAGCGACCAATGTGGCCGTTGCTTTGGAGCGTTTGGGTTTGCAAACGGGTTGTGTCTGCCGGGTAGGCAATGACGACTGGGGTTTGTTTGTCAGAAAAGAACTTCGAAAAGAAGGAGTCAGCCCTTTGTATGTTCAGGTTGATGACTCGGCCCCAACCAGCTACTCAACCATGCTGGTGAGTGAGGCGGGCGGGCGGTCAGCCTTGGTTTACCGGGGCGCCAGCAGTCAATTAAGCTGGCACCAAGTGGCTTGGGATAAGCTTGAGGGTGACTGGTTTTACGTTTCCAGCTTAGGCGGGGATTTGGCCATGCTCACCAAAATTATCCGCACCGCTCAAAGCAAAAAAATTAAAGTGGCTTTTAATCCCGGTTCGGCTGAGATTGGTGCCGGTGACAGGCTGAAGGCGTTTTTACCCCAAATAGACTTACTGATTCTTAACCGGCTCGAGGCGTCACAATTAACCGGGAACAAATTTACCAATTTAAAGTCAATTTTAGCTAACATTGGGAAACTGGGAGCCAACTTAGTGGCAGTTACCGAAGGAGCCAAGGGAGCTTATTTAATCAGGGGCAAAGGCCAGATTAAGCTGCCGGCTTTTAAAGTCAAAATGGCCGAAGAAACCGGAGCCGGGGACGCTTTCGGCGCCGGACTCCTGGCAGGCTTGATTAAAGACATGGGCCTAGAAGAGGCTTTGCGATTAGGGATGGCCAATGGCGCAGCCGTGACCACTCAGTTTGGTCCCAAAGCCGGTTTACTGTTTGCTCCGGAAGTTAGTAGTTGGCTGAAATAATGAAAACTATTTGGCTGTTAGTCATCACCGTGGCCTTGGGACTGGTTTTCTATTTACCTAAAGAAGTCGGCCGCTGGTGGACAGAGTTTAATAATCCGGAAACAATCACCATTTACAAACCAATCGGTGACAGTCCGGATTTATCAGCCGTGGTCGGGTTTACTGCCGAAGCAGACGAGCCGGTTGACGCCAAGGCGGTAGTGGAGCGACTACTTGAGGGTTTGCCGGGGAATTACGGCATTTGGGTCGACCAAGGCTTAGCGATTAAGGCTGACAAAGTCTACACTGCCGCCTCAGTGATTAAGCTGCCGGTTTTGACAGCCTATTACCAGGCGGTGGATGCCGGCAACCTCGATCCGGAGGAAATTTATACTTTAGTTGAAGCCGACCGTTGGCAGTACGGCACCGGCAACATGCAAAACCAGCCGGAAGGGACAAAATATACCTATCGGGAAATTGCCAAGCTCGCGGCCAACCAAAGTGACAATATGGGAGCGGAAGTGTTAATTAAAAAATTAGGCGGTTACAGCGCGGCTCAAAGAACAGTTAATGGCTGGGGTTTGACCGATACAAATTTGAAAGAAAATGAAACTACGCCTGAAGAAATAGGCGACTTGCTTAAGCGGCTTGAAGAGGGAAAATTGTTAACTCCTGATAGCCGCGAAGAGCTGTTTACTAATTTAACCAACACCATTAACGAAGACCGATTGCCTGCCGGTGTACCCAGCGGCGTAACGGTCGTTCACAAATTTGGCAGTGAAGAAGGGGTAGTGAATGACTGCGGCACTGTCATGGCCAAAAAACCCTATGTGGTTTGCGTCTTATCAACCGGGATTAATGCCGGTGAGGCCGAAGTGGTTTTACCCAAAATCTCCCGGGTGATCTGGGAGTGGCTGGGGGATAAATGAGTGACAAAAAAGCCGAAAGTTGGCAGTTTCATCAGTCGGAAGTAGTCAAGTACGATCAGGTTTCTGCCGCTGTTTCCGGTTATCGGCGTTCGGCCGAAATCACCGCCGACCTGATTAAAGATAAGTTTGCCGGAAAACAGCCGGAATATTGGTTGGATTTAGGCACGGGAACAGGTAATTCCTTGGTTGATATTTTAAAGCACGGGGTTAAGCCAAAGACAGCGATTGGTCTGGATAAAAGTTCGTCTTGGCTTACTGCCGCCTCAGCCAAAATAAAACAACTCGAATTTAAGCCGGGATTAATTAATGCCGACGGACTTAAACTGCCTTTTGCCAATGAAAGCCTTGACTGTATTAGCGCCATCCAGGCGATGCACTGGTTGATGTTG
>DATEUG010000046.1:0-3627 GCA_035283225.1 Patescibacteria group bacterium
GTTAAAACCGTGATTGAGACTGCCAAAAGAGTCAAGATCCCTGTCGAGTTGACCGGGGAAAAGTGTCCCACTTGCAATGAAGGTGAAGTGGTAATCAGAACCGGACGATTTGGCAAGTTTTTAAGCTGTTCCCGGTTTCCCGAGTGTAAATACACCGCTACCTACAAACAAATTGTCGAAGGCAAGCTTTGCCCGGAGGATGGCGGCCAGGTGGTAGTGAAAAGAAGCCGCCGGGGCAAACAGTTTTATGGCTGTGCCAACTATCCAACTTGCAAGTGGGCCAGCTGGAAGTTATAGTCTTATCTGATGCGGCGGGGAAAACTCACAGTCAGACACGGCCCGATGTGGTCGGACAAAACCACCTGGCTTATTGAACAGTTTCACAAAAAAGGCAAGAGTTTAGCTTTTAAGCCAGTCATTGATAACCGTTACACCACAAAAGAGGTTTTAAGAAACCACAATGGCGACGAAATCACAGCGATTTTAATCGATCAAACCAAACCAAATGAGTTATCACGTCTTATCCGGGGCAAAAAAATTGACCGGGTTTTAATCGACGAAACTAACTTTTTTAATGATGAATTGATTAGGATTGTCCAGAGGATTTTAAACCAGGGAATTGACGTTTGTGCTGCCGGTCTGATGTGGGATTCGGACAGAAAAGAGTTCGGGCCGACGATGAAGCTGGCCCGGATTGCCGACGAAGTGATTGAAGGCCGGGCCCGCTGTGACTACCGTTACGAAAACGGCGTTTGCTTAAATCCGGCTCGTTACACTTTTGCCAAAATGAAAAAATCCGGCCAATTGGTCGTTGGTGCTGCCGATGTTTATGGCGCAGCCTGCTCCGAGCACTACCACTTACTCCATGTGGCTTCTGCCGGTAACGGCCAGTGGTTAAACCGCTTAAGATTGCCAAAAACGGTTAAATTGAGCCAGCAATCCCGGGCTTACTTAAACAAGTTAAGGCTGCCTTATTTAAGGCGACCTTTAAAGTACGACGACAAACGTTGGCCAAGAATCGAAGTCGGCGCTGACACCATGAGGGTAGGTAAAACCACAGCGGTTCAGGTTTTAGGACGCGAGCTTAAGCGTCACGGTTTGCCGGTGACAGTTTCTTTGGAAGACTGGCGCCACAATCCTCATTTAAAATTAAGCTACACTGATTCCTCTTTGGCTTTATTAAATTCCCAAAAATGGTTTATCAAAAGAAAATTTGAGCAGGTAAAAATGGGAGACAGAAGGTCGGTCTGGATCCAGGACGTTCATCCGGAGATGGATTTTTGCTACGCTTTGACTAACTTTATTATGGGTAGAATGAGCTTAACTCATTTTAAGGATTACGTTAATTACTTTTACAGTTTTGACTGGAGCCGGTTGCCGGCAGCTGACACTTTGCTTTATTTAACCGCCAGCGACGCCGTTGTGTTGTCCCGGGCCAAAGCAAATTTGCGCCCCTTTGAAACCGTCGACAAAGACTACTTTTTGGTGATGAAACGGGTTAACCAAGCCTGGCTGGCCGGGACCAAGTACTTGCTTGATGTGGTGGTGGTGCCGATTAACACCGACCACTTTAACTTTGCCAAAAACACTGGTCCGAAAGAGAAACTAACCAAAGGGGTGTTAAAGAAATTAAGTGCGCTGGGTTGGAGATATAAATGAAAGGGAAGCTTATCGTCATAGAGGGGATCGATGGTTCAGGAAAACATACTCAAGTTGAAGCCTTAAAAAAACATTTTGTTAAAAAGGGATTTAAAGTTAAAACTATTGCCTTTCCCCGTTATGACCAGTTTTTCGGTAAATTGGCCCTTCAGTTACTTCAGGGTAAACTCGGTGAGTTTAGCAGGATTAGCCCGTATTTAGGGGCTTTACCCTACGCCCTGGATCGAAGAGAAGCAAGAGATGAGATCGTTAACTGGCTGAAAAAAGGCTATTTGGTTTTGGCTGACCGGTATGTTTCAGCGAGCCTTGCCCATCAGGCGGCCAAATTACCAGTGCCCAAACAGCGACAGTTCGTTGATTGGCTGATAAAAGTTGAGTACGGTTTTCATCGCTTACCCAAAGAGGATTTGGTGTTGGTTTTAGATGTATTGCCTTCTGCCAGCCGTCGGCGATTAAAGGGAGAAAAAACCACTGACCAGGCAGAGAAAAGCTTAAATTACCAAAAGCGCTCCCGCCAGGTTTACAGGGCTTTGGCAAAACGATTTAAGCATTGGAAGATTGTTTCAGGGGTAGGAACAATTGAAACCGTAACCAAAAGATTACTCGGGGTAATTAAAATTAAAGCTTGACAAATAATTAGCTGTTTGTTAATTTAGACTCCCAGAGCCAAACGCTCTGGTTTTTTTAAGCCAAAATGACAAAATTCAATCAACCCGCACCAAAAAAATTACAAAATAATAACCGCCCTGAGGGGCGTTTTTTTAACAGGAGTACAGATGTCAAGAGTTGAAAATTTGGGGAAACCACAAATAGTTTTTGAGGCTAATGGTGCTCCAGGAGGAGGGGTTGATAAGGGGAAAATTGACACTTCCCAACTACCTCCAGAGGCTGCCAAATTTTTCGATAATGATGGAGACCTACTTATCGTCCAAGTTCCTGTTGGCGACCAGCCAACTGATTCCAGCAATCCTCATTTAAGAGTACACGATCAGCTTCTTGGTCGTGACAGACTTACTCTCATGTCTGATGAGCAAATTGCAGAAGCTAAAGAGTTCGGCTTATTATAGGGTATGAAAAAAACCAGACACTTTTTGAGAATCACAGATTTAAGCCCGAAAGAGCTTAAAGAGGTATTGGATTTGTCGGTAAAACTAAAAAAAGAGTTAAAAACCAAAGGCCGTAACCGGCCTATTTTTTTGCAAAAAACTCTGGCGATGATTTACGAAAAACCCTCTTTACGAACCCGGGTTTCTTTTGAGGTGGGTGCCACTCAACTCGGGGGACATGCCATTTATTTAGGCCCTAACGACATTCAGATGGGTAAAAGGGAATCTGCCAGTGATGTCGGCATCGTTACCAGTTCAATGGCTGATCTAATCATGGCCCGGACTTTTGCCCACGCTACAGTTGAAGAGTTAGCCTCCGGCTCAAGCGTGCCGGTCATCAACGGCTTGTCCGATTTAGAGCATCCCTGCCAAATTCTGGCAGATTTTTTGACCATCAAAGAAAAATTGGGGACAGTTAGCGGCTTAAAAATCGTCTTTTTAGGTGATGGGGCCAACAACGTGACTCACTCGCTGGCATTAATGAGTTTGATGATGGGCAGTGACTTTACCGTTGTTTCACCCAAAGGCTATGAGATGAACAAAAAGATCGCAGCTGAAGCAAAAGTTTGGGCCAAGAAGACTCAAGCTAAATTTGAACAAACTAATGATCCTAAAGCAGCAGCTAAAGGAGCCAATGTGGTGGTGACTGACACGTGGATCAGCATGGGTGACGAGGCTGAGGCGGCAAAAAGACTTAAGGTTTTTCCGCCATACCAAGTAACCCCGAGTTTAATGAAGCTGGCTGATAAAAAAGCTATCTTTATGCATTGTCTGCCCGCTTACCGGGGCAAGGAAGTGGCTTCTCAAGTTATTGACGGACCCCAATCGGTTGTTTTTGCTGAGGCCGAAAATCGGCTTCACG
>DATEUG010000047.1:0-6831 GCA_035283225.1 Patescibacteria group bacterium
ATTGCCGCCGGATTTGGCGCTAAAACTTACTATTGGTCAAAACATAGAAAAAGTGATGCTGAAAAAAGCGGTCTTCGCTATGAATCACTCGACAAGCTCGTGGCTTCAAGCGACTTTCTTTCACTCCATACCCTCACCTCCAAGGAAACTGAAAAAATATTAAATGCCAAGCGCCTTAGCTTGATCAAAAAAGGAGCAATGCTGGTTAACGTTTCAGGCATGGAATTGGTTGATCTGCCGGCACTAGAAAAACGCCTCAACCGGGGTGACATAACTTTTATTTTTGATCATCCTGACGAGATGGACAAAAAAGATGTGACTCGATTGTCGGGTTATAAAAACTGTATCGTTTACCCGCCGGTGGGCTTTATTACGAATGAGGCTAGGGTTAATAAGCAGGCGATTTTTGTGGCCAACCTAAAAAACTTTCTTCAGGGAAAACCCAGTAATCGCGTCAACTAGGTTAATCTCCCGTGTTAGAATCTTTATAAGAAAGATTTTTATGGATAAAACCTATCAGCCGAACCAATTTGAAGAAAAAATCTACTCTTCCTGGGAAAAATCAGGCGCCTTTAAACCGAGAGCTGACGGGAAACCGTTTGCCATCATCATGCCGCCCCCAAACGCCAATGACCCGATGCATATTGGGCATGCCATGTTTGTTACCGTCGAAGACATCTTAATCCGTTATCAAAGAATGCAGGGCAGCGCGGCCTTATGGCTGCCGGGTACTGATCATGCCGGCATTGAAACCCAGTATGTCTTTGAGAAAAAACTCCAAAAAGAAGGCAAAAGCCGTTTTGATTTTGACCGGCAAACCTTGTTTCAAATGATTTGGGACTATGTCCAAAAAAACTCTTCAGTGGCAATTGCCCAAATGAAGGCCTTGGGGGCCAGCGCCGACTGGACAAGATTAAAATTCACTCTGGATAAAGACATTGTCGACGAGGTAATCAATACTTTTATCAAACTCCAGGCTGATGGTTTAATTTACAAAGACCTCAAGCTGGTTAATTATTGCACCCGCTGCGGGACGGCTTTTTCAAACCTTGAGGTTAACCACGTTGAGCGGCAAATTCCTCTTTACTACTTAAAATATGGCCCATTTACTCTGGCCACCACCCGGCCGGAAACCAAGTTTGGCGACACAGCAGTTGAAGTCCACCCCAAAGATAAGCGCTACCAAAAGTGGATTGGCAAAGAAGTTGAGGTTGAAGGCTTAACGGGCAAATTTAAACTAAACGTGATTGCTGATCCTCGGGTGGACATGAAGTTTGGCACCGGCGTGGTTAAAGTCACCCCGGCTCATGATTTTAACGACTTTGATGTTTGGCTTAAACACAAAAATGAAATTCCCGGCCCTAAACAGGTAATTGGCTTTGATGGCCGCTTAAACCAGCTAACCGGTAAATATGCCGGCCTGAAGATTGGTGCCGCTAGGGTTGAAATTGTTAATGATCTTAAAGAAAAGGGTTTATTGGAAAAAATTGATAACAACTACACCCACACCGTTAGTGTCTGCTACCGCTGCGGCACAGTCATCGAACCGTTGCCGTTAAAACAATTTTTTATCAAGGTTGAGCCGTTAGTCAAGCCTGTTCTGGCCGCTTTAAAAACTAAAAAGGTGGTTGTTTTTGGTGCCGGCCACGATAAAATCTTAAAACATTGGCTCACCCACCTGGAGGACTGGAATATCAGCCGGCAAATTGTCTGGGGCATTAGAATTCCTGTTTGGTACAAAAAGGGGGCTGATAAATCCGAGTTTGTTGTAGCAAAAACCAGCCCGGGCAAAGATTACGTTCAGGAAGCCGACACTTTTGACACCTGGTTTTCTTCTGGCCAATGGCCGGTAGTCACGTTAATGACTGGTAAAAAGGGTGATTTTGACCGCTTTTATCCGACCGACGTTATGGAAACCGGTTATGACATTTTGCCGATTTGGGTGTTAAGAATGTTGCTTTTAGGAATTTATCGAACTGGCCAGGTGCCGTTTAGGAAAATTTTCCTTCACGGCCTAGTGCGGGACGAAAAAGGCCAGAAAATGAGCAAAAGCAAGGGCAACGTGGTTGACCCGGTTGAGGTGATTAACCGCTACGGCGCTGACGCCTTAAGAATGAGCCTGGTAATGTCTACCACTGCCGGCCGGGACAGCGCTACCGGTGAGGGCAAAATCAGAGGCATGCGCAACCTCACCAATAAAATTTGGAACGCGGCCCGATACGTTTTAATCAGTCGCGAAAGTGTACCGGCCAAAAAACAACCGGGGGACAAAAAATTCTTGAGTGAACTTAAGACAGTTTCCGCAACAGTTACCAAACAGCTTGATAATTTAAAAATCGGCCTGGCCGCAGAAACGGTTTATGACAAATTCTGGCATTGGTTTTGTGATAAAAAAATCGAAGCGGCTAAAAAAGGTGAGATTTCTTACCCGGCGTTACTTACCGGACTGCGCACATTTTTAAAACTACTCCACCCCTTTACCCCGTTTGTCACCGAAGCGATCTGGCAACAATTACCCGAAACAAAGGAAAAACTACTAATCTTAAGCGCATGGCCAAGGGCATAAAAAAGTTTGCTAAATTGGCGGTTAGTAGACTCTTTCGGCCGTTTAAACCGCTAATAAAACCGCTTCGACACCCGCTGGTTTTAACTTTGGTATTAACGGGGGTATTATTGACAGCAATCGGCGGCAGATTTTACCCGGCCGGCATCGATTATGACCTTTTGGAGGCTGCCGCGCGGCAACCCTGGCAAACACAGGCAAATTATTTGAAGGCGCGCGCGGAAATCGCCGCATGGGAAAAACTGGCGGTAGTTAGGCCTTATTCGAAGGATATCTTAATCAAGCTGGCCTTGCTCTACGACCAAATCGGGGAAGTTCAAAAAGCGCTTGATTACTTTAACCAAGCTCAATATCTCGATCCAACTATTTCGCCTCTGCCTTTTTCTCGGCCTTAGGCGCCGGTGCAGTCTCTGGTTTGGCTTCACCTTCTTTGGCCGGAACGACTTCACCTTCAGCAGCTGGCGCGGTTTCACCCTCAACCGGCACTTCTTCGGCTGCCGGTAATACTTCCTCAACTACTTCCTTAGTCGGCTGGTCAATCTTAACCACCAATTCTTCTAAGTTTTCTGCCACGAGCTTAACCTTGTCGCCGGCTTTTAGTTGTTTTAAGGTAATCCCCTGATTCATCTCGGTTAAGCCGGAAACGTCAACGGTAAACTTATCAGGTAAGTCAGCCGGCAAGGCTTCAACCTCAATCTCTTTTAATAGCTGCACCAAAACTCCACCCTCTTTAACGGCTGGCGCTTCACCAAAAAGCTCAATCGGCACTGCTACTTTAACTGCCTTGGATAAGTCAACTTGCTGGAAGTCGGCATGCAAAAATTGACCGGTGACCGGATCAACCATCACTTGGTGAATTAAAACCGGACGAGTCTTTGTTTCTTTGGCAACTGATAATTCAACAATGGTAGTTTCGCCGGCCTTGGAAAAAACATCCTGAAATTCTTTTAAGGAGGTTTGAACACTTAAAGACTTAACTCCCTTGCCGTAAATGTTTCCCGGCAATAGTCCTTCTCTGCGCAAAGACCTAACCTTGCGGCCCAAGGTTTTTCTGGGTTCAAGTTTTAGTTTAAGTTTGTCAGCCATAAGGCGTCATGATAACACAAACACCCCTACTGTTCAATGAAATCAGCGGTAAATACCCGGTCGATAGTTAGGTCCGAATCAAAGCTGATTACCTGGGGTGAGGCTAGCCCCCGGGGGTTAACGGCGGCTACGGTCAAAAACGTCGGATAGTTAATAATCACCTTTACGGGGTCGTTGACAATCCCCGGCTGTTTGGGCATTACTACCGCTAGCCTGCCCCGCTCATTAAGTGCCCCAGAAAGACGATAAGTAATTTCGACTTGCAAACTGCTTTTAACCGGCACGGTGATGGGAAAACCTAAAATTAAATGTTTGTCGGTCGCACTTTGATTAATTAAATCGTCAGTTAAACGCTCTTCGCCTGCCTTGATCGAAACCAGGGTTGAGCCTTTCGGCAGGTAGGTGCGGACATAGCTTTTATAAATCCCGCCTGGCCAGGCGTCAGCCGGGCTTTGGTTTTGATAATCAATCGTGGCCACCGATAAAACTTCTTTGTTTTTTAAGATCGTTAATTGCTGCTCAATGCTTCTTTTCAAAAAGTAGTTGGCTTTGTTGATGCCCAAATTGGCCTCAACTAAGAAAAAGTAGTCAGATAAAACCGGTGTGCCGGCTAAAGTGGCAAGGTTTGGTTCAAATAAGGCCCCGGCCCAGTTTTGCTCAACCAGGGTCGCCTGGGAATTGGCGTCGTGCAGGTAAACCAGAAGCTGTTTTTGGGCCAGACTGGCCTCGGCGGCCTGGGCCAATTTTAATAAATCACTGCCTCCGGCATTTTGGAGTTTGACAAATAATTCTTGACCCAAAGATCCCAAAAAGTCTTTTTTCTGAGTCGAGCCGGGGAAAAAATTAATTTCGCTTTGATACTCAGCCCGTTCAAATAAATTGTCGGCGGTAATTTCTTCGTTGTAGTCGGGCAAAGTAATCGGGCCGGTGGCGGCTAAAAGCTCTTTGACCGCCGGCAGGTTGACGGCAATGACACCGTCGACATTACGACCGGTCTCCTTTTGCAAAAACCATTCTGCTTGCCCGGCGGCGATAGTAAAGTCCGGATCCCAGTTGGAATCCCTAAAAAACCAGCTGTTGTCGCCAAAGGCGGCAGCAATTGGGGCGGGCGGCTCGACAAATCCCTGGAGCTGGCCGTCGGCGCTGTAAATATCCTCAACCGAAAAATCCAATAACTTGCCCTGGTCAAAGGTGAGTAAACCGTAAGAGCCAATAAACCCCCCTGTCGGCCTAAGCTCGGCTGAATTTTGAAACAGCATTAAATAGGTTTTTTTACCGTCTTGGGCGATAAAGCCGGGAATTAAAGGCAATATTACCCGGGCCTGGTTAATTTTTTTTCTGATTGCCGGCAGTTCGCTGGTCAGGGCAATTAGGCGCTGGTTAAGGGGGGTAGATAAATCACCGGCAAGTTCCCGCCCGCTTTGAAGCTCAGATTCAACAAAGGACAGTTCGTTGTAGGCTTGGTCTAGATTAATTTGAATTCGTTTTAAGGCCTCACTTAAATTACCCTCTTGGTTATGAAAAACGATTTGGGTCAGCAACGTCCCCGACTCGCCCGCCTCGGCTAAATGGCCGGCTCCCTGGCTTAACTTAATCCCGATCGACAACAGCCGGTCTAAATTATCGCCTGCCTTGCCTAAGCCCACTAAGCCAAAACTCCAGCGGGTTTGCTTAAGTAAATTGCGGCTGGTAGTTAAACGGCTTTCGGCGGCGGCGGTTAATTTGGTTAGGCGGTCAACTTGGCTTAAGTTTGTCATTTGACTGGCTTTTTTCAAAGAACTTAAACCCGCATAAGCGTAACCGGCAGTTAACAGCCAGGGGCCGATTACTCCTAAAATTAAAACCAGTGCCCCGATCAGCCACAATTTGGTTTTTTGACTTAGATTTTTCGACAACCCGGGCTTAAGGCTAATTTTAGGCAGCTTAGGCATTACGGGCATTTTCCACTTTGATTTGAGCGCTGGTTTGGGTGCTATAGTCCCGAGCGTAGTCGAGGGAGGCGCTGTCGCCGGTTTTAACCCCAGGCTTTCGGCAGTGAATGTCGGTTCGGGTTTATCCTGAGCGACAGCCGAAGGACTCAACTCAGACTTAACCTCGACCCCGGTTTTCATCCATTCAAGCGTTTTACTAATCCCCTGTTTTAAGTCAACGTTGACTGACCAACCCAGGTCTTGTTGGCTTTTCAGAATATCGTCGGTAAGGGTAAGAGTTGTCTCGGGCATTTCGTCATCGACGGCAAACTCAATTTTGACATCCTTATCAGGCTCGGCTTCTTTTAAAAGATAGCCCAGATTTAAAGTGGTAATTTTTTGCGGATTTACCAGGGTGTAAATGTGCCCGGTTGAACTTTGAGAAAACATCGCCTTGGTTAAACCATAAACAATGTCGGAAATAAAGGTCGGATGCAAAGGTGTTAACCCTTGGCCATTAAGCTTTAACGGCTGGTTCTCTTTTAGAGCTAAAAATAATTTAGTAATCTCGCTGCCGGCAGAAAAATCCATCCGTGGGCCATAGGGATGGGCAATCCTGACTACCCGGGCATCCAAGCCGTGGCGATTAACATACTCTGCTGTTAAGGCTTCGGAAAAACGCTTGGCCTCGTGATGAGAATAGGCTTCTTCCGACGGGTGTTTGGCGCCAAAGTAATGATCCAGGCTGGTGGCTGACAAAAAGCCGGAAAAGACGTTAACCGTCGATGCTAGTAAAAACTTGGCTTGATTTTTCCGGGCCAGCTCTAAAAGCTCTTTTGTGCCCAAAGAGTTAACTAGCAAGGTTTCCAGGCTGACGTCTTTGCCGTTTAAATACTCCTCGACTCCGGCCAAATGGAAAATATAGTCAACTTGGGGTAAACCCGGCTTTAACGGCTGGTTAAGGTCGTGCTCCATAAACACAAACTGCTTATGGTCCATTAGGTGTTTCAGGTTTTCTTTTTTACCGGTGGTCCAGTTGTCGATGCCGTACACTAAACAGTTTTGGGAAACCAGGGCGTCGCAAAGGTGGGAGCCGATAAAACCAGCGGCGCCGGCGACCAAGGCAGTCGGCAAATGGTTGGTAACTTGAAGGCGGGGCGCCACCGCACGTTTCTTTTTAATTTTATCCATTGACAGGCATCTTTATGATAGGGTTTTTTTGGGGCTTAAGCAATCACGTCCAGGGCTTGATTAACCAGGCGGTCGGCGGCT
>DATEUG010000048.1:0-2356 GCA_035283225.1 Patescibacteria group bacterium
CCACCGGCGAAGGCGGGATGCTAACCACTAATAACAAAGGCTGGGCTGACGAAGCCCGAGTGCGCCGCCTCCATGGCATCTCCAAGGACGCCTGGAAAAGATATTCGGCTTCAGGTTTTGAACCATATGAAGCGGTTTATCCCGGCTACAAGTACAACATGATGGACTTACAAGCCTCTTTGGGCATCCATCAATTAAAGCGGGCTGAGGCCAATTTAAAAATCAGAAACCGCTATTGGAAAAAATTATCGGCCGCTTTTTCTAAGCTTGACGGTGTTATTCCTCCGGCCCCGGACGAACCAGACATCGTTCACGCCAGACATCTTTACACCATTAATTTGGAAATTGAGAAGTTAAAAATTAACCGGAATCAGTTTATCGATGAACTAAAAAAGGAAAATATCGGCGCCGGCATCCACTTTACCGCTTTGCACCTGCATAAATATTACCGGGAAACTTTTGGCTTTAAAAAGGGCGACTTTCCTAACGCTGAATGGATTGGTGAACGCACTGTTTCCTTACCTTTCTATCCCCACATGACGGAAAAAGACGTTAACGACGTGATCGAGGCCGTGACCAAAATCGTGACCGCCAACCGTAGATAATTAATCCCGCTAAAGTTACCAAAGAAATTAAGTAGGCCGATTGGCGTAGCGGTGTTTTGACAAATTTGGCTTCGATTTTTGCACCGGCCGAAGGCGTAGCAAACTCAATCAAACCATTAGCTGAAGGCCAAATCGGCACCCTTATCCCATCAACAGCTACCTGCCAACCTGGGTAATAGAGTGTATTCAGTTGTCCAGACGGCGGTGGGGATGCCGGGCGGCTAAAATCGGTCTCTTTTACCCAAATCGGCAAATGCTCATTCCAACCGGTCGCCACCCCGGTATATTCTTTCAACCACTCTTGAGAGTAATCGACCCGCTCGTTAATTCTGATGTGATTCCGGTTGCCATACAAAGCTAAAAACATCAACCCTGCCATCGCCAGCCACTTTGCCTTTAAGGGTAATTGCTTGATCAGCCAACCGGCGCTGACTGCGGCGGTAAAGACGGCAACGATTAACAAACGCCAGGGCGGTGACAAGGATTGCAGGGGTGTGGGTAAATCCCACACTGGCCGGGAAACTTCAAGCATTAAAAATAGGCTTAAGCCAAAGCCGACTAAATATGGCCAGATTGAGTTGAAGCGGCGGGATTTTATCAGCCAGATTGCGGTCAAAATAATTGCCCCCCATTGGGCCAAACCAATTTGCTGGGACAAGGGGTTGTCAGAAATTCCCGGAGGACCAGTGCCCCACTTGGAGTAAACCAGACGCTTAAAGGGCACAAACTCATTGACATACTGATGACTGACAAATTCATTAAAGTGAGTAAATTTTGCTTCGAGTAAGGCCGGGAAAAAATACCAGGCCGATAAACCCAGCGCCAAGGCGATTCCCCAGCTCAAATTAGTCAAGCTGCGCTTGCTGATTCTGCTTAAAACCACTAATCCCAAAAGCGGAGCAAACATTGTCACCGTGGCCGGGTGAGCCATAATCCAACCGCCTAAAGCCAAACCAAACCACAATCCCCGATTAAAGTCCGGTTTAGCCAACAACCGTTGCAAAGTATAAAAAGTAATTGGTATGAACAGATAGGAAACTATCTCCCCTAAAGAGGCGGTCACAAACATTTTGACAAACACATAGGGTGCCCAAGTCCAAAGCAAAGCGCTTACAAAACCGGCTAAACTGGATTTGAAGAAATTAACGGCAAAAACATACATGGTGAAACTGCTTAAAAGGTAGGCCAAAATAAAAGT
The DNA here is from genome assembly GCA_035283225.1 of Patescibacteria group bacterium. Lineage (GTDB taxonomy): Bacteria > Patescibacteriota > Microgenomatia > UBA1400 > CG1-02-47-37 > DATEUG01. The sequence goes on from DATEUG010000048.1 coordinate 1,804, forward strand.
GGCTTTGATTGCTGCCTGTAAACTAAAACCAACAAGATGAAAGCCTTCAGCAATCAGATAGGGTAGGGGGTAGGCAAAAATAAAAACCGGATAGCCTTTGCCGCCGTATAAATCCCCTGCCCAGGCTGGTAGAATTTGGCCATCTCTTAAAGCCAAATCATATTGATACAACCGCACTAAATGAGCCTGAGAATCATGGCCGTCAAAATAGCCAGAAGCAAAAAAAGTCCTGACTGCAAATAATCCTACCAATAACAAAATTGCCAGCGGCCAGATTTTTTTCACCATACCCAGCCAAAATACTGATGCATATTTATTAAACCGATTAAGTTAAGCCCAATTGCTGCTGCTAAAATAATTTTTGGCGAAATAAATCGACTCAAGCCGACCGCTAACAACGTCATTTGCGGCCCGATTGCCGGATAAAAATAGCGGCCCTGAATGCCATAGAGCTGACCGCTCGAAGCAAAAGTTAAAAAGTCATTAGCGATCACTACACCGGCCTGAATCAATACCGCAAAAATCAGCCAGTTCCATTTTTTTGACCAGGAGC
>DATEUG010000049.1:0-9062 GCA_035283225.1 Patescibacteria group bacterium
TTTTCCCCTGGCTAAATACTTAGGGGTGTTTGTCACCCACGTTTATCCGGTCAATGAGGAAGTCCACGTCATCTTTTTAACCTTTTTAAGCTTTGGCTTATTGGGGCTTTATGACGACATTATGAAATTTTTTAAGTTTGACCGGAACGGTTGGTTTGGTTTGCGTTTAAGGCATAAGTTTTTGATCCAGTGGTTATTGGCCTTTGTTATTGCGGCTATGCTTTACTTCAACTTAAATATCAGCTTTTTATATATACCCTTTTTAGGCACTTTTAATCTGGGCTTTTGGTATATCCCGTTTGCCGCCGCCGTGATCGTTTCTTTTGCCAATGCGGTCAACATTACCGACGGGCTGGACGGGCTGGCGAGTGGAGTGCTAATGGTGGCTTTGTTTGCCTTTTGGTTTTTGTCAGCGGCGATCTTAGATACGCCTTTATCTTTCTTTTTAACCATGTGGCTGGGGAGTTTGATTGCCTTTTTGTACTTTAATGTTTACCCGGCCCGTTTATGGCTGGGAGACGTTGGCGCTTTGGCTTTTGGGGCAACTTTTGCGGTGGTAGGACTTTTATTAGGCAAAGTTATGGCTTTACCTGTTATTGGCGGCATTTTTATGGCCGAGATTACTTCAAGTTTATTACAGCTTTTATCAAAAAAGTTGCGCGGCCGCAAGTTATTCCCGGTGTCACCTTTGCATTTGTGGCTCCAGTTATTAGGCTGGCAGGAGCCAAAAATTGTCACCCGGGCGATTTTAGCCTCTATCATGCTAGCGATCTTTGGCGTCTGGTTAGCGGTAATTTAAAATGAAGGATGCACCGATTGGAATTATTGACTCGGGTTTGGGCGGCCTGTCTGTACTGGAAGCGATTCGGCTTAAGTTACCCTATGAATCGACGATTTATTTAGCCGACCACGCTTTTTTCCCTTATGGCACCAAGGAAACCACCGTTTTAAACCAACGTTTGGTTAAGGTGGTTAATTTTCTTCTGGGTAAAAGGATTAAGGCTTTGGTGGTGGCCTGCAATACGGCGACGGTTAATACAATTAAGTTCTTAAGAAAAATTTATTCTCTGCCGATTGTCGGTACCGAGCCGGCAGTGAAATCGGCTCTAAAAGAACATCACCAGGAGAAAATTGTTGTTTTGACAACTCCAAGCACTGCCCAAAAAAGCTTTTACGGCTCGAGCCAGGCTCAAATTAAAGCCTGTCCGGGATTAGCTGAGGGGATTGAAAATTACGCCGTCAATCCGGCAAAACTGGCTCTTTTGATCAAGGCAGCAATTACTGATATCAAGGTGCCCTATACCGCTTTAGTTTTGGGCTGTACCCATTATTTACTGGTTAAAGATTTGTTTTCGCAATTTGCTCCGGCCGGAGTGGAGGTGTTTGACCCCAGCAAAGCGATCGCCAGAAGAACCAGGCAATTACTGGAGGAAGAAAATCTTTTATCAGGGCAGTTAAAGCCGGGACAACTTTTTTTTACTACCGGCAAAGCTAAGCAGGTCTCGGTTAAAGCCGCGGCTTTGCTTAAAAAAGATATAATCTTTTCACCATGCAGTTTATAAACAAAAGGATTGCCATTTTAGGTTTGGGTGAAGAGGGGCGGGATCTGCTTTCATGGCTTAAAAAAAATTCAAAAAACTGCAACATTAAAGTTTTTGATAAAATTAAAACTGCCAACTTAACCAGCTTTGACATTATTTTCCGCTCGCCTGGGTTTTACCGTTTAAGCCCGATGATGGTAAAGGCGGAAAAAACCGGGGCAAAAATATTAAGCGCCACCAAATTATTCTTTGACTTAAGCCCGGCCAAAATAATCGGTGTTACCGGCACTAAAGGCAAGGGGACGACCAGCGCTTTAATTACCCAAATTCTTAAAGCCGGCGGAAACAAGGTAAAGCTGGCGGGCAATATTGGGGAATCACCGTTAAAGCTTATCAAGAATTTAAAGCCCAGTGATTGGGTGGTTTTAGAGTTGTCCAGTTTTCAGCTTCAGGATTTAACCGTTGGCCCGAAGATTGCGGTAGTTTTAAATGTAACCCGCGAACATTTAGACGTTCATCGATCCACCGGCGAATATCGTCGATCCAAACAAAACATTTTACGTTATCAAGCCAGCCAAGATAAAGCAGTGTTAAATGCTGACTATGCGGTGACTAAAAACTGGAGCCGGCTGACCCGGGGGAAAGTTTATTGGTTTTCCAGACGACATCCGGTTAAAGGTAGCTATGTTTTAAATGGCAAAATATCACTTAATCTTACTAATAAATCGGCGGTTGTCGGTTTAACCAAAAAACTACTTTTAAGGGGTGAACATAACTGGGAAAACGTGACCGCGGCGATTACAGCTTCAGCTTTAGCCGGAGCCAAGCTACCTGATATTAAAAAAGCCGTCTTTAGCTTTAAAGGGTTAGAACACCGGCTTGAGCTGGTAAAAAGCGCTAAGGGGGTTAAGTTTTACAATGACTCGTTTTCCACTACGCCAGAAACGGCAATGGCGGCAATCAAATCATTTGCCGAGCCGATGACGCTAATTTTGGGCGGCTCGGAAAAAGGCTCAAATTATCGCCAGTTGGGTAAGCTGATTGTTAAATCTCCTCAAGTTAAAACACTTATTTTAGTCGGCCGGACAGCCAACCAGATTCAAAAGGCAGTGAATCGTGCCGGTAAGTTTAAGGGAACAATGATTAAAGGTTTAACTTCAATGAAAGCGATTGTAGCCAGTGCTTTTAAAAAGAGTCTTCCAGGGGAAGTAGTGGTGTTGTCTCCGGCTTGTGCCAGCTTTGATATGTTTATCAATTACCAAGACCGGGGCGAGCAGTTTAAAGCGGCGGTGAAAAAGCTATGATCAAGTTAAAAACCCAAACAGGATTAAAGCCCAAAAAGCCCGATTGGGTGCTGGCGTCAGCGGCGATTGCTCTGACTGTTTTTGGAGTCATTATGGTTTACAACGCTTCGGTGGTCGAGGCTTATGATATCTTTGCCGATAAATATTATTTTTTAAAGCTTCAGGCAATCTGGGCAGGCTTGGGCTTGGCCGCTTTGGTCTTGGCCGCTTTTGTGCCGCTTAATTGGATTAAATCTTTGGCGGCATTGATCTTAGGGGTGAATGTTTTATTGCTGATTGCGGTCTTAATCCCCGGTATCGGCACCTTAAGCCACGGAGCCAGACGCTGGATTAACTTGGGCAGCTTTAACCTGCAGCCGACAGAATTAATCAAACTGTCTTTAGGCATTTATTTAGCCGCCTGGCTGTCAAAGGCAAGATCCTTTTGGCTGTATTTGGTAATTCTGGGACTGATTCTGGGGCTGGTGATGCTGCAACCGGATCTGGGGACGGCGATTGTGATTATCGTTTCCGGGTTTTTGGTTTATTTTGCCTCCGGAGCGCCCTTGTTTTACATTACCGCCTTCGGGGTTTTAGGCATGCTTTCCGGTCTGGGCTTGATTTTTTCTTCGCAGTACCGAAGACAGCGGGTGCTGACTTTCCTAAACCCGCAAAGCGATCCTTTGGGGAGTTCCTACCATGTGCTTCAGGCTTTAATTGCTATCGGTTCGGGCGGCTTTTGGGGATTAGGGTTGGGCCAATCCCGGCAAAAATATCAGTTTTTGCCCCAGGCGACGACTGATTCGATTTTTGCCATCATTGCCGAAGAAACCGGTTTCATCGGCGCGGCTCTGGTAATTTTACTCTTGTTTTTGGTGGTTTCCCGGGCGTTAAAAATTGCCAAAACCGCGCCTGACAGTTTTGCGAAGTTACTGGCGGTAGCGATTGCCTGCTGGATTGGGGTTCAATCACTTATAAATCTAGCGGCGATGCTGTCGCTATTGCCATTAACCGGCGTGCCCTTGCCGTTTATTTCTTACGGCGGTTCGTCACTGATCGTGACTTTAGCGGCAATCGGCTTACTACTAAATATTTCCCGTTACCGGGTGGCGGTTAAACATGGCCGCTAAAACAATTGTGTTAACCGGCACCCATTTAACCCCAGCTTGGGCGTTGATCGAGCTTTTGAAAAAGAATCACTATAGAATAGTCTACTTAGGTCGAAGCCGGTCGATGAAGGGCTCGGGTAAGGCCGCGGCCGAAAAACAGCTTTTAACTGATGCCGGAGTTGAGTTTTATCCGCTGGTCACCTTGAGACTGCCCAAGGCTTTGGTAACTTTTCCCATAGCCGTCATTCAAGCTTTAATTCATCTAATTAAACTCAAGCCTAAGGCGGTGGTAAGCTTTGGCGGCAATGTGGCTTTGCCGGTGACTTTAGCCGCTAAACTTGCCGGCGTACCTCTGGTTATTCACGAGCAGACTTTTGGTGCCGGCCTGACCAATCGTTTAACCTCACCCTTGGCTGATAAAATCGCCGTTTCTTGGGAGTCTAGTGCCAAGTTTTTCCCGCCCCAAAAAACCGTGATCACCGGCAATCCATTAAGACAAGCGGTGGTGGCAGCCAAAAGAAGAAAAAGAAAGCAGGGAATAAAAACCATTTACATTACCGGTGGTAACCAGGGTTCGTTAACCATTAATTCTACTGTCACGGAAATTTTGCCTGAACTACTCAAACGCTACAAAGTTTATCACCAGTTTGGTTTGACTCAAGCCGAATCTTTATGGATTAAGCAAAGCCGCTGGGCCCACTCCCTGCCTGATAATTTAAAGAAGAATTACCGTTTAAAGCGCTGGTTTAACGACGAACGCTTAACCCAAATTTTAGCTTCCCGGCCGTTAGTCGTTGCCAGATCAGGCGCTAATACGGTTACAGAACTGTCGTTTTTGGGACTGCCGGCAATCCTGATTCCTTTGCCTATTGCTGCTAAAAAAGAACAACTGGTTAATGCTTTGTACCTGGTTAACCGCGGACTGGCGCAGCTTTTGCCACAGGGAAAATTAACTCCTACAAGTTTAAAAGCAGCGGTCAGTCAGGCTCAAAAAACTCTGCCCCGGAAAGTTTTGACCGGTTCTGCCCCGACAGGTTTAGCCGCCAAAAAACTCTATCAGCTTGTCGTCAAGGCGGGAAAACGTGCTTAAGAAACTTAAACGCCAAACTAAATCGTGGTTGTCGCTGCTGCCTTGGTTGCTTTTAGTCCTTTTGATTATTGCTCTTAGCCGTTTTAAAGTGTTTGCCATCAAAAAAATTGATTGTGACCTGGAAGGCTATCCTTGTCCGCTGGCTTATGAGCCGGCCTTAGTTGGCCTTTCCGGCAAAAATTTACTAACTGTAAAAACTATCGGTGTGGTCAGTTATTTGCAGGCAATTGACCCGACCTTAGTTGACATTAAGATTAATAAAGCTTTGCCTAATTCTGTCAGCGTGGTTTTGAAAAGAAGTCCGGCAGTGGCTTACGTGGTTACCAATGACTCTTGGTTTCACCTGGATGTCCAGGGTAATTTAGTCGCTTTGCCGGAAAAACCCAGTCTGGTATTGCCGTTAGTTAAGCTTCCAGCCAATCTAAGCGTCGAGCCTTTAAAGCTGTCGGAACTGGTAAAGGCTTTAAGCGCCGCCCCGATTTCCTTTGCCGAGGTCAGTTGGGAAAGCGAAAACCTGGCTTTAATTAAGACAACCTTGGGTCCCCAAGCCTTGATAAATCCGTCACAACCTATAAGTCCGGCTATTGCCACTTTACAATACATCTTAACAAACCTTAAAATAGGAGAAAAACTACCAACTATAATCGATTTAAGGTTTGATAAGCCGATTTTAAATTATTGAAGCATGGCCAAAAACCAAATTATCACTGCCATTGATATCGGCACGACTAAGATTGCTACCTTAATTGCCAGTCTTACTCCGGAGTCGGAAAAAATTAGTGTCATTGGCGTGGCGGTAGAACCATCAAAGGGCTTAAGGAAAAGCCAGATTGTGGACATTGACGAGACCATTGAATCGATTACCCAAAGCGTTGAAGCGGCCGAAAGAATGGCCGGTTACTCGATTTCTTCGGCCTTGGCTTCAATTTCCGGTTCCCACATTGAATCGATTAACTCCAAGGGGGTAGTGGCGGTAGCCGAACCGGAAGGCGAAATCAGCGACAACGATGTCAGCCGGGTAATCGAGGCAGCTCGGGCCGTTTCTTTACCCACCTCCCGCGAAGTTCTGCATGTTATACCCTGCGATTTTAAGGTTGATTCCCAGGAAGGGGTTAAAGACCCGATCGGGATGAGCGGAGTCAGATTAGAAGCCGAAGCCCACATCATTACCGGACTTTCTACCGCCATGCGCAACATTTCAAAATGCATTGCCGAGATTGGTGTTGAAGTTGACACCTTAGTCTTTTCCGGATTATCAAGCGCTGAAGCGGTTTTGACCGCCACCGAAAAAGAACTGGGCGTGGTTTTAATCGACCTGGGCGGCGGCAGCACCTCGATTGCCGTCTTTGTGGAAGGGGCGTTGTCCTATTCTTCGGTTCTGCCGGTCGGGGCCAAAAATATCACTAACGACCTGGCTATTGGTTTAAGAGTGAGTTTAGAAACAGCCGAGAAAATCAAAGTCGGTCTGTCCAAGCTGCCGGCAGCCGCAGAAGGTGAAGATGAGGATAGTCTGGACAGTAAAAAACTGGGGTTAACCGAAGACGTCGGCAAATTAAGTAAAAAAACTTTGATTGAAGGCATTATCAGGCCGCGCTTAAACGAAATTTTTACCTTGGTTGGTGAAGAGCTGAAAAAATCGTCTTTTGGCGGGATGACTCCGGCGGGCGCAGTCGTTACCGGCGGCGGGGCACTAACCACCGGTTTGGAAAGCGCCTGCAAGCGGACTTTATCCTTGCCGGTCAGGATCGGTTACCCTAAAGGCTTGACCGGTTTAATTGATGAAATTAAGTCGCCGGCCTTTGCCACTGCCTGGGGATTGATTCAGTACGGAGTTAAAAACCGGACTTCGCTTAAGCCGGCAACGACATTTAAATCGATGGGCAAGGTTATTGGTAAGATCCCGGTCAAAGCCGTGTTTGACAGAGGGATCAAGCTGATCAAATCGTTCTTGCCTTAGTTAAATTTTTGAGCTAAAGTTATATAGGTCGCTTCTGCCCGGGGACTTTAATTAAATAAATTATGGCCTTAGTAAAACCGGATTTAAACACTTTTGCAAAAATTAAGGTATTGGGGATCGGCGGCGGCGGCAACAATGCCCTTAATTCAATGATTGCTTCGGGTCAGATCAAGGGGGTGGAGTTTGTGGCGGTTAACACCGATGCCCAAGTCTTGCTGGCTTGTAAAGCAGAAACTAAACTTCAAATCGGTGAGAAACTCACCCGGGGATTAGGTTCTGGCGGCAAGCCGGACATCGGCCGGCAGGCGGCGGAAGAATCAAGGGAAAAGCTGGCGGAGTTACTGTTTGGTTCGGACATGGTTTTTTTAACCTGCGGCATGGGCGGGGGCACCGGTACCGGGGCAACATCAATCATTGCTGAGATTGCCAAAGAAGCCGGGGCTTTAACCGTAGCGGTAGTCACCAAACCCTTTTTGTTTGAAGGCACCAGGCGGATGGTAACAGCTGATGAGGGGATCGAAGCGTTAAAAGGAAAAGTTGACACTTTAATTATCGTTCCTAACCAGCGTTTAATGGATGTAGTCGATAAAAACATCACTTTACTTGAAGCCTTTCGGATGGCTGACGGGGTGTTGTCCCAGGGCGTCCAGGGTATTTCCGACCTGATCACCACCGCCGGATTAATTAACGTTGACTTTGCTGACGTTAAATCAGTGATGCTTAATGCCGGAACGGCCTTAATGGGTATCGGCAGCGGCGTGGGAGAAAACCGGGCTCAAACAGCCGCCCGGACCGCGATTGCCTCGCCTTTATTGGAAACTTCAATTGAAGGAGCCAAGGGGATGCTATTTAACATCATTGGTCCGACTGACATCACCATGAGCGAAGTTCACCAGGCAGCCGAGGTCATTTCCCGGGCGGCCGATGCCGACGCCGAGATTATCTTTGGGGCGGTGATTGATGATACTTTGGTTGATCAGATTAAAATTACCGTGATTGCTACCGGTTTTGACGAAACCAGGCAAAAGCTAAGGGAAATCTCTTCCCGGGCAACTCAAGTAGCGCCTAAATCCATCCAAGGAGACGAACCGGAAAAACCGAATGAGCCCCAGCCAAAAGAATTTTCTGAAAAAGCCCCGGATGAGTCCGACGAGTTCGACATCCCTGCCTTTTTGAGGCAGGGAAGGTAAATTTGGTATAATACGCGACTAGATTATGACAATTGATGCCGAAGCACCAAAACCAATATCCTTGAGAGATCGATGGGATGGTTTTAAGCTAAGCCAGGCAGCGGGGGAATTATTGGCAACAGCCAGCCCCACAATTGACCGTTTACATACTAAGGCAATAGCAGGGGCCTCAATGACTTTCAATGTGGCTAGCGAAACTATTTTTGACCACAGTTACGCTGCTCCGGACACAGGTATTGTTAACTTGTTCATTACTTACGCCCTCATCATGGAAGATAGTCATGACTATCGACAAGTGATAGTTAAAAGTCGGGAAAAAGGTGGGAAAGAGTATGAAGCCCTTTTTGATCAGATGGACGGAGGCAGATTTAAGCTAACTTACGTTGAGCCGAAAGATTTCGACTTCGAACTGACAGCTATAGAAAAAAGGAGAATATTAAAAGAAATGACCACAGTGATTAAATTTGTTAACCAGGCTAATGCCGCCGAAGGAAATTACCAAGACTAAAATTGGTATAATACGCGACTAAGATGATTGAAAGAATACATGCAGCCGGGAAATCGCTAGCCCAACGGTACGATGGTTGGATGAACAGAGCTGTAGACAATATCAGAATCAACCAGGAATTTAAATTGGCCAAAAAATCCCTTGAAGGGCAAATGGAGTTTGTAGTAAGCAGAGTAAAACTGGAGAACCCCGATGTTCTTTATCAAACAAAACAGCTGTATCCTACAGGTGACGATGTGATCGGGACCCCCTTACGGGGAACAGATCTTATACAGGCAACAATCAGTTTTGACAGTGTTATCGATATTAGTGATATTGATGGTTTAGGAATTCGGACTTTTGATACAGTTCGTTTAGCTATGTTTTTCTGCGATAAAAATGGTA
>DATEUG010000050.1:0-2565 GCA_035283225.1 Patescibacteria group bacterium
GCCTTGGTAAAAAACTCCAGCCAGTTGGTTAAATCACCTTTTTTCTTAGCCACTGCCTGAAGTGAGGCGTAATAATCTTCAGCGTGATTATCAAAATATTCTTCAATTGAGAAAAAGCGCTTAACGTCATAACCTTCGCGAAACATTACCAGTAAAGAAAAGGCTCGGGCCACCCGACCGTTGCCGTCAACAAAGGGGTGAATTCTGACCAACTCATAATGGGTAATCCCGGCCCGCACTACCGGATGCGTCGCCCGACCCACGTCACTGTTAAGCCAGGCAAAAAACTCTTCAATTTGCACCGGCACCTCTACGGGAAGGGGTGGCCGAAAACTGACTTCATCGGTTTGGCTGTTTTTAATCACCACCCGGGTATCACGATAAATACCGGCTTTCCCCTCTTTTAAAATTCTGTCGGTGGTCAACTCGTGAATTTTTTTAAGCCAGCTTTCGGTGTAAACTGCGGCCGACCCGCTCGGCCCGGTTTGGCCGTAGCGCTCGCCTAATTTATCAATGTACTCCATCACATTCCGGTAATTAATCACTTCCTGAACATCTCGGTCTCTGGCAATCACTTCCTCGCCCGCGATCACCCGCTGGGCCTGAGAAAAATTCAATTCATTGCCCTCAATTCGGGTGCCAAAATGGACGGTTCTGACTCTGGCTTCCTCTTTAAACTTGGCTTCCCAGGCCGGCACCATCACCGCATAATCAATCACTTCTTTAGCGCCTTCAATGGAACCAATGTGTTTTAAAATCGGGTTGGTAATGGTAAACTTGGGTTCAAACATGTTTATTTCCCGCAGTAATTCTTGCACCTTTTGCGGGAAAAAACAAGAAGAGTTTACTTGCCGTTAATGTGGGCGTCGTTTTCTAACCTGGTCGAGTGGGATACCAGCACAAATTGGGCTTTGACGCGAAATTCAGCCAAATCTTTAGCTCCAGCATAAGTCATAGCGCTTCTTAATCCGCCGATTAGCTCGTTGACTATGTATTCGACCGAGCCTTTAGCGTCAACCATCACGTCTTTGCCTTCGGCCGCCCTAAATTCACCCAATTCAATGTTGTTATCCTTCATGTAACCGGCTGAAGCCTGACCCCGGGCCCGCTTTTTACCATGAACCACATCACCGGGAGTTTCCTCGGTGCCGGCAAACATGGAACCGATCATCACTAATGAGGCACCGGCGGCCAAAGCTTTAGCCATGTCGCCCGGTTTTTTGATACCGCCGTCAGCAATGACCGTAATCCCCGACTCGGCGGTTTCCCAGACTGCCGCCAGCTGGGGATAGCCTGATCCGGCTACCATCCTGGTGGTACACAAGCCCCCTGGTCCGACCCCTACCCGGGCAATTTTAAGACCATTTTTTAAATACAATTTGGCTTGGGTGTAGCTGACAATATTCCCGGTAATGACCGTCAACTTTAATTTCTTGGCAATTGAACTGGCTGTCTCAACCACTTGTTCCATGCCCCCATGGGCCACATCAACCAAAATTACTTTGGCTCCGGCTTTTTTCAATTTTTTGGCCAGCTCCAAACCACCCCTTAGGCCGACCGAGTAAATACAAGCCACCTTTTCTTGGCTTAACCTCCGGCAAATATCCAACACCTTTTCTTCCTTGTCCCGCGGCAAAACGCCAATTGCTCCCAATTGATCCAGCCTTCTGATCATTCTCTCGCCGGTAATCGTGTCCATGGGTGCGGAAATGATCGGTTTGGTTAAAGTGTAAGGACCCAGTTTTACCGACACGTCGGGCAAACGCCGGGACTTAACTTTGGTGTCCGGCTGAGGCACCAATAAAACATCGTCGTAAGTAATGCCGCCGGGAGTGGCCCCGGTGATGTTAGGCCAAGTTTCAACTTTGCCCAAGGCTTTATAAAAAGTTTTGCTCATTATTTTTTAATCAACAATTGGTCGCGGGCCGGACCGACGCCGATCATGGTCACCGGCAAACCCGTTAAAGACTCGACCATCTTAACATAGTTTTTGGCCGCTGTCGGCAAAGCTTTAAAGCGGCGCACATGAGATAAATCTTCCCGCCAACCGGGTAAAGAAATAAACTTCAATTTGGCTTTGGCAATCGCTTTTAAGTTAACGTCAAACTCCGGTTTGACGGCAATTTTTATTGGGTTAATCCCGGTTAAAACGTCAAGCTTGGTTAAAGCCAGCTCATCCAGACCGTTAATCATCTTGGAGTAATTAATCACTCTTGTATCCAGCCAGCCGCAGCGGCGGGGCCGGCCGGTCGTGGTGCCAAACTCTACTCCCACTTTTCTGATTTTTTCGGCGACCGAATCAAATAACTCTGTCGGAAACGGCCCGGCGCCAACTTTGGTAGTGTAAGCTTTGGCGACTCCGACTACCCGCAAAGATCGGGGTCGAAAACCAGTCCCGGTTAGTAGTCCCCCCACCGAGGGGTTAGAGGAAGTAACAAATGGATAAATCCCGTGAGCCACATCCAATAGTGTCGCTTGGGCGCCTTCAAAAAGAATCGCTTGGTTTTTAGCGTCGACTTGATTCAAAAACCGGCTGACGTCGCCGACTGTCACCCGGGGCTGTCT
>DATEUG010000051.1:0-2215 GCA_035283225.1 Patescibacteria group bacterium
TTTCTAAAAGTTCACCAAAAGCATCCTGGATAATTTGTTTTGGCATTTAAAACTCCCGCCTGCCTTCAAAGGCGCGGTTTAGAGTCACTTCATCAGCATACTCAAGATCGGCGCCAATCGGCAAACCCCGGCCTAAGCGGGTAAGGCTAATTTTTTTGGTGAGGCCCTTATCGGTGAGTAATTTTCTTAAATACATTGCCGTCGCTTCACCCTCCATGTTAGGGTTAGTTGCCAAAATCACCTCGTTAACTGAACCATTTTTTAACCGGGGCAGTAATTCGTGTAAATGAAGTTCTTGAGGACCCAAGTTATTTAATGGCGAGATGGCTCCATGTAAAACATGGTAAAGACCGTGGTAAAAGCCGCCTTTTTCAATCGCTAAAACATCTAAAGGTTGTTCGACGACGCAGATTTTTGATTGTTCCCGACGCTTATCAATACAAACAGCGCAAGGGTCAGTGTCGGAAACATTAAAACACAAACTGCATTCTTTAGTGTCTTTTTTCAAGTTAGTTAACGCAGCCGCAAACCGATCCAGCTCCGACTGGGGATTATGAAGCAGGTAAAAAGTTAAGCGCTGAGCGGTTTTAGGACCGATCCCCGGCAGCTTCTCCAGTGCCTCAATTAATCTTAAAATTCCTTTGGCCACTTGCATAAGTAAAAGTATACACGCTAAAATCACTCTCGTGCCAAACCATTCTAGCCTACCTTTAGTCCACATTATTGCTGATTACGGCTATGGTGATTTAGCCTTTGCTGAAGTTCGCCAGCGATTTAAACACTTACTTCCTGAAGTGGAGGTCTACACCAGCTCAGCCCCATCATTCTCGACCTTAAATACCGGTTTTTTAATCTCCCAATTATCGCTTTATAACCCCTCCAAGCGTTTGTTTATCTACTCTAACACCGCGCCTCGGCATGACGACACCAATAAACGGGATCAAAACGAGGGCGAACCGTTTGTTTATGCTGAGCTTAATAACGGTGTCAGAATCTGTGCCGTTCATGCCGGCTGGTGTTTTTCTTTTGTTAAGCCGGAAATCAAAGTTTTTAGAGCTCTAAACGTCCCCACCAAAGGCTCTCAGTTTAGATCCCGTGACTTTTGGCCCCAGGCTGCTACCGAGATCATTGCCGGCGATGCCACGGGTTTGCTTGGCCCCAATCTTCCCAAAAGCTCGATCATTAGCGTCCCTAAAAATTTACTGATGCACATCGATTCTTACGGCAACTTAAAAACCACTATCAGAAAATCCGATGTCAAGTTTAAATCAGGACAAAAATTAGCCATCACTATTAATCAACGGACCTTAACCGGCTGGTATGCTAACGGCAACTTTGCGGTCAAATCCGGTGATTTAGCTTTCGCCCCGGGCTCATCCGGCGGAGAGAAAGATCCGTTTATGGAAATATTTTTGCGCTCCGGCAGCGCTTTTCTGGCGTTTGCTAAACCAAAAGTGGAAACTGAAATTGCCATTAAGTCCCTTCCTGCCACGAGGTAAGGTAATGCTTTTGGGAGGCGGTAAGAGTTTGTAACCCCCTACCCATCGCTTTTAACTTTAGCCTGGCTACCAGTGTATCCAGGCTTTTGGGTAAAGTGTAAACTCCGGGAGCAAGTTTTCCTTTGTTTTTAACCAGGTACTCAGCCGCCAATGCCTGATTGGCAAAAGACAGATCCATCACTTCAGCCGGATGGCCTTCAGCGGCCACTAAATTAATTAAGCGGCCGTCGCCCAGTAAATACAGCCGCTTTTTGCCGATTAAAAATTCTTTGACAAACGGTCTTAAAATTTTCCCTTTGCCAGCCGTTTTGATTAAACCGGCAACGTTGATTTCCACATCAAAATGGCCGGCGTTAGCCATAATCGCCCCATCCTTCATTAGCCTCATGTGCTTAAGATCAATTGCCAGTTTGTCGCCGGTAACAGTGACAAAGACGTCCCCGATTTTGGCCGCCGCAATCATATCTAAAACCCGGTAACCGTCCATGGTCGCTTCCAGGGCCCGGACCGGATTAACTTCAACCACCGCTACATTTGCCCCCATCCCTTTTGCCCGCGTCGCCACCCCTTTACCGCAGTAACCGTAGCCCACCACCACAAAAGTTTTGCCGGCCAATAATAGATTGGTGGCTCTTAAAATTCCGTCAATGACTGACTGGCCGGTGCCGTAACGGTTGTCAAACAAATGTTTGGTGTCCGAATCATTGGCGGCAATC
>DATEUG010000052.1:0-5525 GCA_035283225.1 Patescibacteria group bacterium
ATAATTCTCTCACCCTTTGCTTTGATTTATTAAATTTAAACTCAACTTCATCCGGAAATTTTAGTTCTCTCCTCAACTCCTTAATTGCAACTGCTGTTTTTTCTGCCTGCAGCTCATCATCAAAAATGATGCAAGCAATTACAAAAAATTTAGAGGCTCCTTTTTCTAGGTTGAACCCAGGATCTCCTGAATCATCAACAAAAACCAGCATAATTTCATTTACCCCTGCTTAATGCTACACTGACTCATCTGGTAAAAATAGGGGTGCCAAAGAAAATCTGGACGTATCTTGGGTATTTACTGCTGGTGCCGTCGATTTTGTTCGGCGCCTGGCAATGGCAGGAAAACAATAAGATTCCGGAAACATATATTGTCAGAAACGTTCTTGATGGTGACACCATTGTTATTGAGGATGGCGTAAAAATTAAATTAAGCAATCTTGATGCGCCGGAGCTGGAACGATGCGGTGGTAAAGAAGCCAAGGCATTCTTGGAATCGCTAATTAAGGACAAAAACGTTGGTATAAAAATACTTGGCATTGATGTGTATAAGCGTCCACTCGCTTGGGTTTATCAAAATGGTAAGTTAATCAACGAATCGATGATTGAATCTGGTTGGGCAGATTTCGATACCAGCGGACGATCTAGCGAAATTAAAGAAAAATTAAAAGAGCTTTATCAAACTGCTAGAAAAGAAAAAATAGGAATCTTTGGTAAAAATTGCTTACAGCAAATAAATGAAGATAAGCCGAACTGCTTGATTAAGGGTAATATCAGTGCCTACGACGGAAAACAATATTATCATTTTCCTGGCTGCAGTAATTATGAAAGCGCAAACATAGAGCTCTTTCACGGCGACCAGTGGTTTTGCTCGGAGAAAGAGGCGGTCGCCGCCGGCTTTGTGAAGTCCAAAAACTGTTTTGACAAGAAATTTACGCCTGGGCTTTAGCCTGCCTGAATTCCGCTCTGGTTATGAGCTCATCACCGTATTGGTGTAAAGCCTCACCGGCGCGGACTAAAAGTTCAACGGTGTTAAAGACGTCTCTTTCTTCATAGCGGGTCAATTCATCAGTTAAATTTTCTCTTGTTGGCGCTGGAAAACGGCTGTTTAAACTTATTACCAGTCTGTCTGTTTTACTCCCCAAAGGGCCAAATGCCCGGACATCAAATTTAAACAGTTTGTCCTCATCTGTTGACGAATCATCCATCACAATGCTTATCTTCCCGTCATTGTCGCTGGAATCAAGATCCATTGTCACCCGGGAAAGGAGGACTTTATTCTGCAAGCCTGTAATTTCGGACACCCTCTCCATTAATTGACTTACCCTATCAAGGCGCATACCGCTTTTGAAGATATTTTTATAAATTGTCTGAAAATAGCCGGCGACATTTTCCTGATTTTCCTGCTGTTTAAGCTGCCTTTTGGCTTCCCTGGCTTGGGCCATAAGCCGGATAAAGTTGGTTTCCATACCGCTATTATACTATGGGGTAAAAAATGAGGTCCGAAACTTCTTTGGGAAGAATTCCTGAATTTAGTGTAAAATCAGGAAATATGTACGGAGTTGAAAACCGTCCCGCCAACTGGCGACCACCAGACAAAAACTACGGCAAGGAAAACATTCCGGAATTTTACTCCCTGCTTTTAGCCCAACAAATAATTGCTTCTTTAATGATCGACACACAAAATCCTGATTTACCAATCGCCGCTAATACTCCGGGTATTATAGCCAAGATAGATTTAGTCGATAAGCGTTTACGAAAAAAGGGTTATTACTTTTACATGGCTCCCGATGACGGCTCAGTTTTTATGGATTACAAAATAATGCTTGGTGATTATAAAATGAAACTGGCCAGGGAAAACGGCGATAACGATCCCTATCGGGCCTGGCGGGAAATTAAAAGCCGATATTCTCCGGAAATGAGCACGGCTCAGGCTTATGACGTATCGGCGCAAATTGTGAGTCAGTGGGATTGGAGCAAATGAGCGTTCGGGCGACATATTTAACCCTGATGCTGCTGTCGACTTTGGCAGCTTCTTTTATCTGGGGAGTTAATACCCTGTTTCTGCTTTCCGCCGGGCTGTCTAATGCCCAAGCTTTTGCCGCTAATGCTTTTTTCACTGTCGGCCAGGTGATCTTTGAAGTACCCACCGGGATTGTGGCTGATGTCTGGGGCAGAAGAACTTCGTATCTTTTAGGCACACTCACTTTAGCCTTAACTACCATGGCCTACTACTACGCCTGGACCATTGCCGCTCCTTTTTGGATTTGGGCGGTTATCTCGGTACTTTTAGGCCTGGGGTTTACTTTCTTTAGCGGTGCCACTGAAGCCTGGCTGGTGGATGCTTTGGCCTTTACCAAGTTTAAAGGCAGTCTGGAAGCAGTTTTTGGCCAGGGACAGGCAATAAGCGGTGCGGCCATGCTGATTGGCTCGGTTGCCGGCGGCGTCATTGCCCAGTTCGGCGGCCTGGGTCTGCCATATATTTTTAGGTCTTTAGCCTTGCTTTTGACCTTTAGCGTGGCCTGGTTTTATATGAAAGACCTGGGCTTTACCCCCTTAAAAGGAGTGAAAGCAATCGATAACATCCGCCGCACTTTTAAAGACAGCTTGGAGCACGGACTGAAAAATCCGCCGGTTCGCTGGATGATGCTTAGTGGCCCGTTTGGCGCCGGTGTTTCCTTTTATGCTTTTTATGCCTTGCAGCCGCATTTACTTAAGCTTTACGGCGATCCGACGGCTTACTCCATTGCAGGCCTGGCGGCGGCGATTGTGGCCGGCTCCCAGATTGTCGGCGGTTTATCTGCTTCAAAAGTGAGAAAATATTTTAAATTAAGGACTTCGATATTAATCACTGCCGCCATTTTGGGGACACTGGCTTTGGGATTAACTGCCGCTACCACCAGTTTTTACTTAACGATCTTACTTTTAGTTGTCTGGGGTTTAACTTTCTCTTTAATGTCACCGATCAGGCAAGCCTATCTTAACGGCTTAATCCCCACCAACCAAAGAGCGACTGTTCTATCTTTTGATTCTTTGATGGGCTCTTCCGGCGGGGTAGTGATCCAGCCGGCACTGGGAAAAGTGGCTGATGTTTCCGGCTATGGCGCTTCCTTTGCCGTTGGGGCCGGCTTCCAGCTTTTAGCTTTGCCGTTTATGCTGCTGGCCAGACGCGAAAAACCAAAGTCTGATATTATAAGCTAAAGTGACAGATATTCCCCCACTAGAAAAAAATCCAATTAATAAAGAGTTAAAACCCGCAAGTAATTGGATTCCAATGGCCAATGAAGGATTGAGAGCTCAACCACATAAGATTCACGCCGGTGCTTTTCAATGGACTCCAAATTTTATTCTTTACGGTAAGCAATTGGAAATTAATGCGTTGGGATTAGAAATGTTATCTCAAAAACTTAATATTTCAAGTCCTGTAGAAATAGAGCCTTTTCATGCCCCCAAAGAAAAAGAAACTACAATTATCGGTTCCGTGTCACCCAAGGGTGAAACAACAATTACTGGAATGAGAGGTAGGATAAAAAAAATCATCAATCCCAAGATAAGCTATGACGAAGAAACCGGAAAAATTTATCTGCCTATTAACTTTTCCGATATTGCTGATCAACTGGAAAATCAATTGCCGCAAGGGGGAAATAATCCGGCTTTTTTCTCAAAATATGGCCAAAGGATCAACCAGGTTCTAAAAACCCAAATCAAATTAATCCCTCTCGTTGAATCTTTGTTTTCGAAAAATAAACAAGGTTTATACTATGAAAGTTTTGTTACAGCTGTCTCTATTATGCCAGGATTCTTAATTGCCTCTGGCGAGTTGGCCAGAATTGCTCTTGGAAAAGCCGAGGGAATAAAAGAAGCAATGACTTTAATGCCTCTACCTGTAGTTCTTTTTGAAATAGGTTTTATTATGTCTAATATAATGGCAATGGTCTCTCGATCATACGGGAATTTTCAGGAGGCTAACGAGTATGGAGATTATATTAAAGAAGGACTAAAAAATCTTCAACTTAGCAGGTTTTTCTTCCCAGAAAGAGTGTTTAAACAAATAATCGCGCCAGTAATTTACGCTCAATTCACCGGAGAGGACTTAATCCGAGCTAAACCTCAATCTGACTTAATCCGGTAAAAACTGCCCCGAGTGCGGCCAATTTTGACAATTTGGCCGGCTTCTGCCAATTTTTTTAGGTCATATCTTAAAGTTCGGGACGGCACGGCAAAAAACCGCCGTTTCAAAAAATCCAAGCTGACTTGATGATGGTCTTTGATGATATTAACTATTTCTGTTTGCCTGTCGCTTAAGAATGATGTGTCTGGCCGTTTTAACTCATGCACCAGCTGATTGCGGGTTTTAAGGCTTTGTTTTAAAAAAGCATTTAGCATAAAACCCAAATATTGTTCCGGCTGTTTTAAGCCTATATCCAAAAAATAATAATAGTCTGACCGGTGTTTCTCTAAAAATTCTTCAAAAGGAACCAGTAAGGGTAAACGGTAATTTCTGCTTTTTAAGACTGCGGCAATTAAAAGTCTTCCTACCCTGCCGTTGCCGTCTACAAACGGGTGAATTTTTTCAAAAATTAAGTGAACAAGCATCGCGGTAATCAGAGGGAATTTTTCGCCCTTGCCGTTGGCAAAATTAAGTAGCCTTCCAATTAAGGATTTTATTTCAGTCGGCGGTGGCGGCAAATAAACAGCGTTACCTTCACGGTCAAAAATCGCGCTCATCTCTCTCCTGAAATGCCCGGCCGAAGCATCAATTTTATTCAAAACTTTGCGATGAAGAGTTAAAACCAGTGTCTGATTAATCTTTTTTCCTGAAGGTAAATTTCTTTCCAGCCAAGTATAGGCGGAAACAATATTATCGACTTCTGTCTTTTTCGTCGCCCCTTCAATCCGGGCAGAGAAGAGAGAGCTTTTAAGCAGTGACTCTCGATTGAGTTTAATTTTTAAGTTCTCTGGAACGGTTAAATGATCAAAAAACTTGTTTAAAGCTTCAATTTCGGCAATAAGCGAAACCATCGAAGAGGTCAGTTCGTAGGGCGGCGGAAACTTCATTAACTCATTTTACCAAATTTTGCCGAATGTTGCCAAATATTGCCGAATACTCCTATTCCTAAAGCCGTTTCTTTCGGGAAATAACTTTCTTGACTGCCGTCACAATTGAATCAGCGTCTAAGCCGTACTTTTTGTACAGCTCGTCCGGCTTGCCGCTCTCGCCGAAAACGCCTTTGACCCCGACCATTTCGGTGACCGGCGCAGCGTAGGTGGTCGCTAAGGCTTCAACCACAGCTGAACCCATACCGCCCAGTACCTGGTGGTCTTCGGCCGTCACCAAACAATGGGTTTTTTTAACTGACTCTAAAATTGTTTTAACATCCAAAGGTTTAACGGTGCTTAAGTTAATCACTTCAGCCGATATTTT
This sequence comes from Patescibacteria group bacterium, assembly GCA_035283225.1. Classification (GTDB taxonomy): domain Bacteria; phylum Patescibacteriota; class Microgenomatia; order UBA1400; family CG1-02-47-37; genus DATEUG01. Next base: position 5,425 of record DATEUG010000052.1, read on the forward strand.
CTGGGCAGTTAAGTGTTTGGCGGCAGTTAATGCGGCAGAAACCATTGGGCCGCAGGCAATGATAGTCACGTCAGTCCCCTTTTTCATGAGAGTCGCTTTGC
>DATEUG010000053.1:0-18730 GCA_035283225.1 Patescibacteria group bacterium
GGCCTGTCAATTTATTTTTTTAACGACCCAAGAATTGAAATCAGGGGAGTCGGTTTTCCTAAAACGACGATTACTGAAGCGATGACCGCGGCTTTGGCTGAGGGTAAAAGAGTCTTTTTGGTGGCCAATTGGAATCGCTACAACTTTTCCGAGATTAACAGATTGAAATTAATTGCCGAGTATCCCCGATTAACCGGAGAGAAGCTAATGTTCTATGAAGTTCGTTAAACGCTATTGGCTGTTATTGGTTGGCTTGGCGGTAGTCTTGCCGACTCTTTGGCCGATTTTTAGAAGTGATTTTTTCCCGATGCATGATTTCACCCATGTGGCCAGATTGGTCGAGCTTGACCTGGCTTTAAGGGCCGGCCAAATCCCGCCCCGCTGGGCGCCGGATTTTGGCTGGGGTTACGGCATGCCCTTGTTTCACTTTTACGGACCCTTGCCTTACTACTTAGCCGAGCTGCTTTATAAAATGTCCGTACCGGCAGTTTGGGCAATTAAAGCAGTGTTTGCCCTAAATTACTTTGCCGGTTTTTACTTCATGTACCTTTGGGCCAGGCAGTCTTGGGGTAAATGGGGCGGATGGTTGAGCGGTTTAGCCTTTGTTTATTTGCCTTACCGGGCAGTTCAATTTTATGTCAGGGGTTCCCTGGCCGAGTTGACGGCCATGACTTTTATTCCCTTATTTTTTTACGCCCTCAAAAAGAAAAAGACAGTTTTGGCTGCCTTTGCCTGGGCGGGAATCTTTTTATCCCACAACGTCATTGCCTTGTTTTCGCTTGGCTTTGCCGCGATTTATTTCCTGTTTCATTTTAGAAATTGGCGCCGCTGGTTAATCGTTTCCGGACTGACTTTAGCTCTAACGGCCTGGTTTGTGATTCCGGCCTTTTTTGAAAAAGATTTAACCGTGGTTAATAGCTTGACCGGCGGTTACTCTCATTACTCGCTCCATTTTATTTATTTAAGGCAACTCTGGAGTAGATTCTGGGGTTATGGCGGTTCGATCTTTGGTTTGGAAGACGGCCTGTCGTTCCAACTGGGTTGGCCCCAGCTCTTGTTGATTCTGCCGGCCTTGATAATCTGGCGCCGCCTTAAATGGCTTTGGTTTAGTTTAGGGGCGGCGATTTTTATGATGACGTTTCATTCCCAGTTTATCTGGGACCGACTGCCGATTTTGGCTTTAGCTCAATTCCCCTGGCGGCTGTTGGCTTTTGCCGGAGTTTTTGTGGCTTTTCTTTCCGGTTCAATTTTTACGCTGGTAAATAAAAAAGCCCAGGTTTTGGCTATCGCTTTATTGATTATCGGCTTAAACTGGCAATATTTCCGGCCCCGTCAATTTTCCCCGGTTGATGACTATTACTATACTGATAGAGTTAAAATTGCCGGTCAAATGAGCGACATTTTGGCTGACTATTTACCTAAAACCGCCAACGCTCCGTCTCCGTTGCGGGTTGACTGGTTTGAAACCGAGGCCACTGTTTCAGGAGTGATGGTTAAACCGGGAAGTTTTACCGCTGACCTGGCCGCTACCCGCTCGGCCCAGTTCAATTTTAACCAATATTATTTCCCCGGTTGGCAAGCCAGCCTTGATGGGCAAGCGGTAAGCTTAGGTGTTGAACCCAGTATCGGCAGAGTCAGTCTGATCGTGCCTGAAGGCGACCATCACTTAAAAATCAGTTTAACCAAGACCCCAATTCAGAGATGGTCAGATATAATCAGTTTGTTAAGCCTTTTAGGGCTTGTTTTTTATTATGCTCGAAACCGAAGAACTTGATTTAAGTGAAATCAGCCACCGGGCCGTTTCCGGAGTGATGGTTTTAACCGTCAGGAAGTTTTTACTCAAAGCGGTTAATTACATCGGCAGTATCATTCTGGCCAGGTTGTTGCTGCCGGAGATTTTCGGGATTTTTGCCATCGTTAGCTTTATCATTACCTTTTTCGGCTTTTTCTCTGATGTGGGCTTGGGAGCCGCTTTAATTCAGAAAAAGGAGAAATTAGACAATAAAGATTTAAGCGTCACCTTCACCCTCCAGCAAATTTTAGTGGTCTCGGTAACCATTTTAATTTGGCTGACGGCGCCTCTTTTTGCCGCTAAATACAATTTAGGGTTGCAGGGGACTTGGCTGCTGCGGGTTTTCTCTTTGTCATTATTTTTGACCTCATTAAAAACAATTCCTTCAATACTACTCGAGCGAAAACTTCAATTTAAACGCTTGATTTGGCCGGAAGTAGTTGAAGTGATTTCTTTTCAGGTTATTGCCGTGGTTTTGGCGTATATGGGCTTTGCTGTTTGGAGCTTTATTGTGGCACTGCTTATAAGAAGCTTTTTAGGAGCCATTGTTTTATTTTATCTTTCTCCCTGGAAAATCAGTTTTGCCTGGGACAAAACCATTGCCAAGCGTTTAGTGGCTTTTGGCATCCCTTACAACCTCAATGGCTTTATCGCCACCATTAAAGATGCGGTCATGCCGGTTTTTGTCGGCGCGGTTTCCGGGGCGGCGGCGGTCGGCTACTTAAACTGGGCTTTAACTTTTTCTAAACTGCCGATTTTATTCATGGCTGATATTTTCCGGGTGACTTTTCCGACTTATTCCCGGATTCAGGGCAACACCGAATTATTAAAAAAAGCGATTGAAAAGACGATTAGGTTCACCAATTTATTTTTGTTTCCCACCAGTTTTTTACTGGCGGCTTTAGCTAAACCAATTGTCACCATTATTTTTACTGACAAATGGTTGCCGGCCCTGCCGGCTTTTTACATTCACCTTGTCGGGATTTTGATAGTGGGCATTACCAATACCTTTATGGATGCCTTTTGGGCTTTAGGCAAAACTAAGATTGCCGTCAAATTATTAATTATTTACACCCTGGTTAATTGGGGCACCAGCGTCCCCCTGGTTTATCTTTTCGGCTTCAACGGAGCAATGATGGGGTCAGTCATTGTTTTGTATGTGTCTTTGCCATTAACCTGGTACTACATTAGAAAAATTGTAAAAGTGGAAGTAGTAAAGCATAGCTGGCCGGCATTTTTAGCCAGCTTAGTCGCCGGTTTATTGGCTTTTAAACTAAACTTTTTGGCAGTCAATATTTTCAGCCTTTTTGGCGTCGGTTTTGGGGCTGGGCTGATTTATTTGGCCTGTTTATTTGCTTTTGACTACAAACGCTTAAGGGCCGATATCGCCTGGGTCTGGGGTATAATTAGGCATTCATGACAAAGCTAACGACTGTGATTTTGGAATTCCAAAATCCCAGAATGACTCTTCAGACAATTGACTCGTTGTTGTCGGCGAGTTTGCCCAAAGGGGTAGACCACAAAATTATTGTGGTTGACAACAGCCCTCTGCCCGATGGCACCCTAAAAAAGGCCTTAAAAAATTATAAAAATGTTACTTTAATCACCACTTTGCAAAACACCGGCTTTGCTGCTGGCAATAATCTAGGGATAAAGCGGGGATTAAAATGGGGGGCTAAGTATTTTTTACTGATTAACAACGATGTTATTGTCGATAAAAAATTCTTATTGCCTTTATTTAAGGCCGTTTCTAAAGGAGCGGGTTTGGCAGTGCCAAAAATCTATTTTGCCAAAGGTTATGAATATCATCGGGACCGCTACCAACCAAGCCAGCGGGGAAAGGTGATTTGGTACGCCGGCGGCAAGTTTGACTGGAATGAAGTTTTTGGCCGGCATCTTGGCGTTGACGAGGTTGACACCGGCCAGTACGACGAAGCCAAAACGGTCGACTTTGCCAATTTTTGCTGTGTTTTAATCAAAAAGGAAGTATTTAAAAAGATTGGCCTTTTGAACCCGGATTACTTTCTTTATTGGGAGGACGCTGATTTTTCCCACAGGTCTCAACTTAATGGCTTTAAACAAGTGTTTGTCCCCCAAAGTAAAATTTGGCACAAAAGCTCCGGCAGCTCCGGTTCCGGCTCAAAACTGCATGACTATTACATTACCCGTAATCGCTTAGTCTTTGGCTTTAAATATGCCGGTTTAAGGACTAAACTGGCATTAATGAGACAGAGTTTGCAGCAGCTAATAGGCGGCCGCGAAGGCGAGAAAAAAGGTGTAACTGATTTTTATTTGCACCGCCTGGGCAAGGGCAGTTTTATATGAAAGTCAGTGTCATCATTTTAACCGGCAACAACGAAGATTTTATCGGTAAATGCCTGGAATCGGTGGCTGGTTTTGCCGATGAGATAGTTTTAATTGACAGTCACAGTACTGACAAGACTTTAACTATCGCCAAAAAATTCAACTGCCGGATCGTTAATCAACCTTGGTTAGGATTTTCCCGCCAGCGGACAATAGCGGCCAAATATGCGGCCAATGACTGGATTTTTTATCTTGACGTTGATGAGCGAATGACCCAAGAATTGAAAGCGGAAATAGCCGGCTTGACCGCCAAAAGTCTGGCGGAGGCGGGTTTTCAGGTTAAGCGAAGAAACTACATTTTTGGCAAATGGCTTAAAAAAGGCGGCTGGTATCCGGATTGGCAAACCAGGCTGATTAACAAAACCAAATTAAAAAAATGGGTCGGCCGGCTTCATGAGCGGCCGCTGTTAACCGGTTCAACCGGTCAGCTTAATGGGGCAATTATCCACTTAACCCACAGGGGGATAAACTGGAATCTTAATAAGTCGCTTATTTATACCGAGCCGGTGGCTGATTTAATCTTTAAGTCCGGTCACGTTCGCGTCCGCTGGTGGCATTTATTCACCGCCCCGGCCCGGCAGTTTTGGTACAGAGGAATAGTTAAAGGCGGTTTGTTTGAAGGCATGGAAGGCTTAATTGCCGTTTTGTACCAAGCTTTTGACACTTTTATCACCTACGCCAAACTCTGGGAAAAGCAGCAGCCGGAATCAATGCCACAAAAGTACAAAAAACTAGATGGCCGATAAGGTTTTTGTTCCCAAAACTAATGAGCTACCCTGGGACTCTTACTGGAAAAAAACCAACTACCAGCGGGAAATGGAGCTTTGTAAGAGCGATGGTCTGTTGCCGATTTTTGACCAGTACTTAAATAAACGACAGGCGATCATTGAAGCCGGTTGCGGCGCCGGTAAGTGGGTGATTTATTTAGGCAAAAAAGGCTATCAGATTATCGGCGTGGATAATAACCGCCTAGGACTCAAGAAACTGAAAGAATATTATCCTAAAGCTAAGGCTAAATACGGTGACGTCAGAAAGATGCCCTTTGGAAAAAACAGGATTGATGTCTATATCTCTTTAGGCGTAGTTGAACACTTCGAAACAGGACCAATACCGGCCTTAAAAGACGCCTTTCGGATTCTTAAGCCCGGAGGCCTAGCAATTGTTGAAGTTCCCTTTGACAACCCCCTGCGCCGCTTAAGAAGATCGGTCGGTAAACTTAAGTTTTGGAGGCAAAAGCCGAAAGGTAGGGAATTTTATGAATACCATTACACCAAAGAAGAATTAGCCGGTTTTATGTCTAAGGCCGGATTTAAAGAGATTAAATATTTCCCTAAAGATGATCTTGATCCAGGTAAAAGCATCGCTTTGTGGCTGGATTGGCCCAAACTAAGGCGGAAAATTGATAATCCCGATTTTAAGCTGACAACCTCAGGTCAAAGATTGAAGCAAATATTTAATTTACTGAAATTAAACTGGTGGTACAGCGCCTGCATGGTTGCAGTCGCTAAAAAACCGGAATGAAGATTGGTTTATACAGTCCGTTTGCAGCCGAGACTCTCGGCGGCGGCGAACGTTATTTATTAACGATTGCCGAGTGTTTACTTAAAGACAACCAGGTAGATTTAATCGTGGCAAAGAATAAAAGCGATTTAATTCCCGGCTTAAAGCAAAACTTTTCCCAGTCATTTAATTTAAAACTAAACAATTTAAATATAGTTGCCGGACCATTCGGTGAGACTGATTCTGCCATAAGCCGCTGGTTTTTTACAAGACATTACGACGTTTTTTATTATATGACTGACGGCAGTTTTTTCATTCCAGGGGCGCGCCTAAATATTGCCCACTTCATGATTCCCTTTAACCAACCGCCAAAGCTTTTACAGCGATTAAAATTGAACACTTGGCAAGTTAAAACTACCCATTCCTACTTTTGCAAAGAAGCTTTAGAGCGGATTTGGAAAATTAAGATAGACTTTGTTCATTGGGGAGCAGTTGAGGCAAAAAAGTTTAAAGCTTTACCAAAACAAAACTTAATTTTAAGCGTCGGCCGCTGGTTTTCTCCTGCCGGCAACAAGCATTGCAAGCGCCAGGATTTTTTGGTGGCTACCTTTAAGAAAATGTATAGGCAGGGCCTAAAGGGCTGGCAGCTGGTTTTAACCGGAGCGGTTGAACCGGGAAGCGATAATCTTAATTATTTAAAGTCGGTGCAAAAACAGGCTAACGGTTACCCGATTAAATTCCACCTTAATGCTGATTTTAAGCAACTGCTTGCCGATTACGGTGAGTCTAAAATTTACTGGCACGCTACTGGTTATGGCCAGGATGAGCAAACGAACCCTCAGGCTATGGAGCATTTTGGCATTTCTACCATTGAAGCTATGGCGGCGGGAGCCGTGCCAGCAGTAATTAACAAGGGCGGACAGAAAGAAATTGTTAATCAGGATGAAAATGGCTTATTGTGGTCGGATCAAACGGAATTGATGAAACAAACGATGTCATTAGTCAGCGACAATAGTTACCGTCAAAAACTGGCGCAAGCGGCCCAAATCAGAGCCAAAGATTTTTCCTTGTCTAAGTTTTATCAAACAACAAATAAAATATTTGGTTTATGAAAACAGTTTCTATTGTCATTCCTAACTTCAAGAAGTTGCCGCTAATTAAGCATTTGCCGGCGATAATCAAGGCCAGCCAGGGTGCCGAAGTTATTGTCGTTGACGACGCTTCACCCGATGACACCGCTAATTACCTGAAAAAACATTTTCCCAGAGTGAAACTAGTGGTGAATCAGCAAAACGAGCGGTTTGCGGTTTCCTGCAATAATGGTTTTAAAGCCGCCCGCGGCGACATTGTGGTCTTATTAAATTCTGATGTGGCCCCGAAAGCTAATTTTTTAGTCCCCTTAATTAAACATTTTGACGACGAGAGTGTTTTTGCCGTTTCCTGCTTAGAGATCCAGAAGCGTAATGGCAAAGAAGAATTTTCCGGCAGAAATAAATGTCAGTTTAAGCGGGGATTTTTGATTCACTCGGCCGCCCCGATCGGAAAATTAAAATCCGCGGTGAATAACTGCTGGGCGACTGGCGGCTCCAGCGCCTTTGACCGGAAAAAATATTTAGGAATAGGCGGTATGGACAAGCTTTATAAGCCGGCCTACTGGGAGGATATCGATTTATCCTGGGTTGCCCGGGAAAAACACGGCTGGAAAATTTTGTTTGAGCCAAAATCCCAGGTTTACCACAATCACGAAACTACCAACGTGTCGGTGTTTGGATTGCGCCAAATGGAAACCATGGCCAGCCGCAATCAATGGTTATTTGTTTGGAAAAACATCCGCGGTTTAAAACTTTTAGACCATTTTCTCTGGTTGCCGTATCATTTAACCTTTACCACTATCCGTACCAAAGGAGTTTTTGCCATCGGCTTTTTCCAGGCAGTTATTCACTGGTTTAAATTTAACTTAGGCCGTCATGATTAAAGCAGTAATTTTAGATGTTGACGGAGTGCTCATCGGAGAAAAAAATGGTTTTAATTTTCCAAAGCCTCATCCAGACGTAATTCAAGCCTTAAAAGCGGTTGAAGGAAAAGGTGTAAAAATCAGTTTATGCACGGCTAGGCCGCACGTAGCCTTAGATAAAATTATTATTGAGGCGGGGCTGAATAATATTCATATTACCGACGGTGGCGGAGTAGTGCTTAATCCGGTTACCGGCAAGGTGGTAAAACAGCACTCGATTGATCCCGCAGCGGCTGTAAAATTAGTAGAGATGCTGGTGGCGGCCAATATTTACGTGGAGATTTATACTGTTGACGATTATTTTGTCCAAAAAAACCAGCAAGGTAAGTTGACCGATATTCACGAAAAAGTACTGCAAATAAAACCGGTTTTGGTGGATTCAATCGTGGAAAAAACTAAAAGTTCAAAAGTCGTGAAGATGATGTTGCCGGTAATCCCGGAGACGCAAAAGGCTGAGGTAGAAAAAATCTGTCAGGACTTTCTTGACAACATTATTTTAAGTTGGGGAATACATCCGATTGCTTTACCGGTTGAGTTTGCCATTATTACTGCCGTGGGTGTTTCCAAAGCTAGCGGTGCTAGAGAGGTGGCGGAAAATTCTGGGGTCAGCTTTGATCAAATGCTGGGTGTAGGTGATAGTGGTAGTGACTGGCAGTTTATTAATCTGACTAAGTATGGAGCGGCAGTCGGCAACGCTACTAATCAACTCAAGGAGTTAGTGACGTCTAAAGGGGAGGAATTTGGTTATATTGGCTCTTCAGTAGATGAAAACGGTATTATTGATATATTCAGACATTTTCAACTGTTATGAGTTTACTTAAAAAATATTGGCAGTTGGTGCTGATTATTTTCTTGACGGTAGTTTTGAATTTGTTTTGGATTAATCGGGTGCCGCCGTCATTAAATTGGGATGAAGCGGCTATCGGTTGGAATGCCAAAACTATTTGGCATTTAAGACTTGATGAATTTGGCACCAGGTTACCTTTGAGCTTTAAATCTTTTGGAGATTTCAAAGCGCCGCTCTACATTTATTTAACTGCGCCGGTGGTGGGACTTTTTGGCGCCAGCGAATTGACCGTCCGTTTGGTTTCGATCGTTGCCGGAATAGCTAGTGTGGCAATAATGTATTTTTTAAGCGGCCCGACAGCGGCCTTGTTATTGGCCATTTCTCCCTGGCATATCCTGCTTTCCCGGCCGGCTCTGGAAGCCAATTTGGCCTTAATGCTGGTTTTAGCCGGCATTTGGTTTTTTAAAGAGGCGACCAAGCGTCCGATTTTACTTCTAGCCTCGGTCTTAAGCTTTACTCTGTCGCTTTACAGCTACCAAAGCCCAAAAATCTTTGTGCCGGTTTTGGTGCTGGGCTTAACCTGGATTTACCGTTCCAAAATATTTAAGCGGGAAAATTTAAATTGGTTAGTTATTGCCGCGACTATTACAGTCATTGGTCTTATCCCGATAATCATAGGCGGTCTGGGCGATAAAGGCGGCCGTTTTGCGATGACTTCTATTTTTTATCAGGAAAATATCAATATCCCGGTAACTTTAGTAAAAAATTACCTGGTTCATTTTTCCCCGACTTGGCTGTTTTGGGGGTCAACCGAAACCAGTCGGTTCGAGCTTAACCAAAGTGGACTAATGTTGCTGACAGTTGCACCATTTTTATTTTTAGGTTTATGGACTTTATGGAAAAAACGGACAAGTTTGTGGTCGAAGGCCATCTTTTGGTGGCTGATCATTGCCCCGTTGCCGGCAGCGATTGGCTTTGAGGTGCCCCATCCGATCCGGGCCTACCAGCTGCTGCCGGTTTTAGTAATGATCACTGCCTTAGGGATTAACGAGATTAAACGCTTTAAGATTTGGCTGTGGCTGGCGATCGCCGTTAACGCCGGATTTTTCCTGTATCACTATTTTGTTACTTACCCGGTTGAGACAGCTAGCCAGTGGCAGTATGGTTACAAGCAGGTAGCGGCAACTGCTTACGAGTGGGAAGACAAAGTAGATAAAGTAATCATCACTAGTTATTATGGTCAACCCTATGTGTTTACTTATTGGTATCAGGATCGGGACCCCCAGGCAGTTTTTTGGGGCTCAATGATCAAATATTTATTCAGGGAAGTAAAGTACGATGGCGATCGGCATTTAACCAACACCTTGTTGATCGGTTCACCCGAGGACATTCCTCCAGAGGCAAAGAATATAATTAAGGAAATATATTTTCCCGACGGAAAAGTGGCTTTTCGCGTCGTTAAAACATGAAGCGGGCTTTAATCATTTTGGCAATCATCGGGTTTTTCATTAGCAGAATTTATATTTTATTAAATCCGCCGCCAAACTATTCCGACGTTTTTCATGACTATCGAAGATACGCGGAGATGTGGGCGAGCGGGATTGTCCCTTATTTCCAGCATTTATATGAATATCCGCCGGCGACCTTGCCGGTTTTATATCTGCCGGAAGTTCTCAATCGCTTAAATATTGGCCATTATTACCAAAACTACCGGCTGCAGATATTTTTATTTGATTTAGTGATTTCCGTTTTTGTAACCGGGGCGATTTTAAAATTAAAAACCAAGCCGATTAATAAAATCTTGGCAATCATTTTTTATAACCTGGCACCGGCAATCGCCAAGGACTTTTTTTACGAGGGGATTGACTGGCTGTTTATCGGCAGTTACGCCCTGGCGTTAATTTATCTATCGAAAAAATTCTGGTTTTGGTTGTTGTTTTGGCTGTCAACGGCGATTAAACTTTTGACCGCACCGTTAGCGGTCGTGTTTGCCGGGAAAGATTGGAAGAAAATATTAATCACTTTTGTTTTAATCTGGGGTTTGCCTCTGGCAATTTTTCGCAGCTCCCTAGGGGTAATGTTTGTTTACAACAATGCCAGGGGAATCAAGTACGCTGCTTTCCCTTCGTTTGTGGTGGAAACGGTTAATTACTTCACTCATACAGAAACGCGGCGCAATCAACCTCCCGATTTTGAACTTCAGGGACCAGTATCTTCACTGGCGGAAAAAGTCGTCAGCCTGATTTACCCGTTAAGCATTCTTTTGGTTTTAATTTATGGCCGGCGTCAGCCGCAAAACTATGCCTCAGCGATCAAAATTTCACTGATATATTTCTTAACCATGTTTTTTACAGCCAAAATTTTCTCCCAGCCGTTCCATTTATGGTTAATTCCGCTTTTGGCGCTATTCCCGTTTAAGTCGACTAAGATCCAACTATTAATGATGGGTTTGGTCATGATGCTGCTGGTAGTTGATACCACCCCCTGGATTAAACTGCCGGAGCAATTAATGGTGATTAACCCTTTGCCTTTAAAGTTTTTCAGCTATTTATTGCTTAGGTACCTGCCTTTGGGTGCTTTATTATGGCTATCAATAAAACTACCGTCCAAATAGTTGCTGTAATCCTTTTGGCGGCAGCCTTAAGGTTTATGGCTTTAGGATTAAATCCGCCTTCACCCTATTGGGAGGAAGCGGCTTTAGGTTATGACGCTTACTCCATTCTAAAAACCGGCAAAGATTTTCATGGCAACGCTTTCCCTTTAACCGCCTTTGAATCATTCGGCGACTACAAGCCTAGTTTGTATTTCTACGCAGCAGTCCCCAGCGTAGCTGCATTCGGACTAAATACGTTCGCGGTCAGATTCCCGTCAGCCTTTTTTGGTACGCTTAGCGTCCTTTTTTTGTTTTTACTTCTTAAAACCATCTTGCCTAAAAAACTGGAATTGATCGCCACTTTAGCGGCGCTGTTTTTAGCCATTTCGCCCTGGCATATTTTAATTTCCCGGGTTGGTTTTGAAGCCAATTTGGGCTTATTTTTATTAATTTTTGGCGCTTGGTTTTGGCAGAAGCGACTATTGATTCCGGCGGTCACCTCCTTAGTGGCGGCAATGTATGCTTATCATGCTAACCGGGTATTGGTACCGCTTTTAGGTATTGGCTGGGGATTTTTAAACTGGCGCCGGCTTTTAAAGCTGTGGCAATTAAGTTTAACAGCGGTGATCGTGGCAGTGATTTTAGTCTTACCGCTTCTGGTTAAATTAAATACCTCGGAGATCAAACAGCGGTTTTATGAAACCAGCGCTTTTTCTGATTTAGCGCCGATAATTAAATCAAACTTATTAATTAGTGAAGACGGCGGTAGCGTAATCGCCAAATTGCGGCATCATCGTTATTGGCAATACTTGGGGCTAGCCGTGGCCAATTATGCCGATCATTTCAGTGCCCAATTTTTATTTTTGTCAGGTGATAATAATCCGCGGCACTCGATTCAAACCAGCGGCCAGCTTTATCTAATTTTTCTGCCGGCAATTTTGCTCGGGGGCTGGTATTTATATGGTGCGTCTAAGCCAGCCTTTAATTGGCTGCTGCTTTGGCTGGTTTTAAGCCCAATACCGGCGGCCTTAACCAAAGCGACACCTCACGCTTTAAGAAGTTTGCCGTTGGTGCTACCGATGATAGCTTTGGCTGCGGCCGGACTAGTTTACTTAATGGGCAAGCGGCGATTGGTAGCAATGGGAGTGGCCTTAATTTTATTATTCGAGTTCGGCCGCTTTTGGTACAGCTATCAGCGGCAGTATCCGATTAATTATTCCGGCCAATGGCAGTATGGTTACCAGGAGCTGGTTAGTTTTATCAACGATCACTATGATCAGTATGACCAAATTTATGTCACCCGTGCCTTAGGCCGGCCATCGATTTATTATTGGTTTTATTCAAAGACCGATCCTAATCTAGTCCAGGCGGCTAACAGCCTTGTTCCTAAAGACCAGGGAGAATATCTGGCTTTTGATAAACTTACTTTTGGCAATCCGCCGGCCCAACTAAGCCCAAGAAGTTTGGTGGTTTCGGCCCTGCCTTTGAATAATTATGGTAATTTGGTCTTAACCGTTAATGATTTAAGTAATCAGCCGGTGTTTTACGCCTATGAAATTAAATAAGCTTTGGTGGCTGATTCCGATTTTACTTTTAGCCGCCTTTCTAAGGTTTTATAAATTGGGCCAAGTGCCCTCCGGCTTTGTTAACGACGAAGCTGCTTTCGGCTACAACGCCTACTCCATTTTAAAAACCGGCCGGGACGAGTTTGGCCAATTCTTGCCGGTTATTTTTCATTCTTTCGGCGAGGGGAAACTGCCGGGTTACATTTACCTGACTATCCCCAGCGTTTTAATCTTTGGCTTAAATGAGTTTGCCGTCAGACTACCCTCAGCTCTTTTTGGCACCTTAACGGTTTGGCTAATTTACGAGCTGGTTAAAAAAACCGGTAAAGATATCACTTGGGCGCTACTGTCAGCCTTGGTTTTAGCCACCTTGCCCTGGCATATTCATTTTTCCCGGGCGGCGTTTGAAGCCAATGTCGCTTTATTTTTTGTCACCTTGGGAACTTATCTGTGGTTTAGCAAAAAACAGCGTTTAAGTTTGGCGGCTTTTATTGCGGCCATCTTTACTTACAACGCTGCCCGTTTGTTTGTTCCCCTCTGGTTTATCTTTTTGGTTTTCAAGCAGCGGAAAATTTATCCCTTGGTGGGACTGCTTCTCATCTCAGGAATTTTATTTATTTTGCCTCAAAGTTCACAGCGGTTATCAAACATTTCAATTTTTCACCCCCAGTCAGGAGTAGCCCAAAGGCTTGAGCAAAAATACGCTGAAACCAGAAACTTACCTTTATTTTTAACCAGAGCACTTCATAACAAACCGGTTGAGTACGGCCTGGATTTTATTCGTCGCTACAGTTCCCACTTTAGCCCGGATTTCTTATTTTTCTCAGGCGATCCGATCCGACCGCGCTATCGGGTGCCGGACACCGGTCAGCTGATGTATTTTGAGCTGCCGTTATTATTAATCGGTCTTTACGCATTAGCCAAAAAACGCCTTTGGTGGCTGGGAGTATGGCTGCTGCTGGCTCCTATGCCGGCGGCCCTAACTTTTGAAACGCCGTCAGCAATCAGAGGCTTATTAATGATCGTGCCCTTAAGCTTAATTGTCGCCCTGGGAGCAAGTTGGATTTTGGAAAAGGGGAAGAAACTCTGGCCGCTTTTAGCCTTAATCTTTATTTTCAATCTTGGTTATTATTTAGACGCTTACTTTATCCACGCCCCGGTTCATCAGCCCTATGAATGGCAGGGCGGCTATAAACAACTGGTCCAAACAGTTAATCAGTTGATGCCCAATTACCAAAAAGCGGAAATTACCGATTCCCGCGGTACCGCCTACATTTATTTTCTGTTTTACAACGCTTACGATCCGAAAGTTTGGCAACAGCAATCTCAAACCGCTTTAACCGACCCGGATAAGTTCGGTTTTACCTCGATTAACTACCTGGACAATTTATATTTTGTCGGCGAGAAGTGTCCGGCAAAAATCCCTCAGCAAGGCGTGCTTTATGTCTGTACCCAGGAAAACAATCCCCAGCTGGGTTTTACCCAAATAGGCAAGGCAATTAACTTTGATGACAGTGAGCCGGCGTTTGTCTTGTTTGAAGCATCTAGCGCACTACCTGCCACACTTCCAGCTCCGGGCCAATAATTTTTTTGTCGATCACTTCTTTATAGCCGATTTGACCAAGCCAGGAATCAAGCGGGTAGTGCCAAACATTATCCGGTTTTTCAATAATTAAGAAAATTTTTTGAGCCTCACCAGAAGATGGCGGTAGTTTAGCGAGTAAGTCTGCTTTTTCCTTGACATAAGTCGGTGCTTGAGGCTGGTAGGAAAACTCAACCGGCAGCGGCCGGCCGCGAAACGCCTGCCAAAGATACAAATACTGGTAGGCATAATCATAGATTTCCGGCAAATAATGATAGGAAGCAAACGGTTGCCCGGCAGACTGATCATAAACATAATTTAAAGCCGTCATTTTAGCCGGCAAAAAAGCTTTATAGGTAGACAGGTCCGGGTTTTTCCTTAAAACCGAACCCAGGATCAGCAGCAGACAGTAAAGCCAGGCGATTGGTTTGGGCAGGCGCCGCAAGATGCTAGCCACTAAAACTACAGTCAGAGGAGTTAAACCGTAGGCATACCAGGGATTGTAATGCAACCACCAAAAGCCAACGGTGGGAAGGATAATTAAAACCAGCCACTGCCAAAACCAACGATCAAGTTTATGCTTGGCAATTAAATAAATTAACCCTAAGCCTAAAATGGCAATGCCAATCGCTTTCAAAACTAAGTTATCAGGAAGAATTGCCAAATTAAGCTCGTTTATTACCGACTTAGTAACGATAGCAATTTTGCCTGGAGTTAAATGCTGGCTTTCACCGGCAGTAAAGTAACTAACGACAGCTTTAAATTGGGAGAAATTGTGTTTAAGTTCAAACAAAAGTTGGGGAATAAAGGTAATCAACACGCCTAAGCCCAATTTTGGCCAGCGCTTTAATTTAATGAAAAAGGGCACCAGGAGGAGCCAAAAAACAGCTAAAGCCGAGGAAAAATGAAAGCCCAAACCTAAGATTAAGCCGGTAACCAAGGGATTAAGATTTCTTTTTAAAGCAATAATCAGAAAAAGGCCGATAAAAGCCATCGGAAAAGGATTAGCTGCCCCGGTTGATAGCTGGAGCCATAAGGGGGCGGTGGCCAGCATGATTGCCTCAAAAATACCCAAGTATTTATAGGCTAAAATAATGCCAACCAAACTTAAAAGAAACATGGTTATCGGTCCGGCCAGCGGACTGCCTTGGGAAAAAAGATAGGCTGGAGCGAGTAAATAATACCAGCCGGGTCCAAAGAACAAGCCGGGAATGCTGGTCCAGGGGCCGATAAAAACAGGATTGAAGGTTTTGATTAAATGTAAGACTGCTAAAGAGTCCCGGCCGTGGTCAAAGGAAAAAGGGATCGTGCCGGAAATAATTTGGGGCAGGCGAGTAAATAACGCCCAGACTATCAGCCAAAACATAGATTATACTATTATATAAGTTATGTGGTTATTGATCCTGGGGATCCTTGCCCGCTTGTGGCGTTTTGGCCAAATCCCTAACAGTCTTTACTGGGATGAAGCGGCGGTCGGCCTGGACGCCAGAAGTTTAATTGCTACCGGTAAAGATTTGGCTGGAAATTCATGGTTCCAGCCGCTTTTTTACTCTTACGGAGACTATAAGGCCCCGGTTTATATCTGGTTGACTACTTTATTTGGTTTTATTCAGGGAGAGGTGAGTGAATTAACCGTCAGATTGCCTTCACTTCTGGCTTTTGCCGGAACCGCCTTAGTATTTTATAAACTTTTAAAACTGGTTGCTCCCAAGTCAAACGCGCCCTGGCTGGCGTTGGTAAGTTTGGCGATTATGCCCTGGTCAATTCATTTTTCGCGCATCGGCATGGAGTCGAATTTATCTTTGTTTTGGTTAACGTTGACAGTTTATTTGGCGGTTTTAGCAGTTAAGTCCAGGCGTTATTTCTGGCTGCTGGGGGCGGGACTGGCAGTAGTTTTGGGTACTTTCAGCTACATTAATTTGCGCCTTGTCGGTCCGTTTTTACTGGCCGCGGTTTTATCGTTATGGCCCGCCTCCGCTAAAGCTTCGGCGGGTAAACCGGTTTGGGCTAAGCGGTTACCCTATCTCATTGGTATGATTGCGATTATTGGTCTTGGGTTTTGGTGGTTGGCCCAATCACCAAATTATGCGGTTAGCCAACAGTACCGATTATCCAATAATAATTTGCTAACTTCAGTTAACTATATTAACGAATCAGTCACAGCTATGACCGGGGATTATTCTTTTGTTTCCAAATTAATTCATCACCGGTTCTGGTATTGGCTGAAAGATTATTTGATTAATTATTCAAAACATTTCGAACCCAAGTTTTTATTTGTCTCCGGTGACCCCAATTTAAGACACCACAGCGGTTTTGGGGGGCAGCTTTTATTAATCCAATTGCCGCTTTTGCTTCTGGGACTGCTTAACTGGAAAACCATGGGTAAAAGATTCGGCGGTTTGATGCTTGGCTGGCTGATTATCAGTCCGGTGGCCGCCGCCTTAGTCAATGAAGTGCCCCACGCCTCCAGAGCAATTTATTTATCTTTGCCTTTGGCCTGGCTGATTGGTTTGGGCTGGTCGAAATTAAAGCCGCCCTGGCAGACGATTGTCAGCTTATTGCTGCTGGTTAACTTATTAGTCTACATGCATGACTACTTTAATCATTTTCCGTCGCGCTCGGCCTTAGCCTGGATTAAACCTTATAAAGATATCGCCTTGCAATTTAAAGATCAACCTCCAACTGGTCCAGTTTATATTAGTCCCAAACTTTATAAGCCTGAACTTTATTTTGCCTTTTATTTAAATGATTTGAGTCTTTTTAAAACCAATGACCGGTTTTATTATTATTTGCCGGACGATTGTCCTCAGGGAGCCATCTGCGTCGAATCATTTTAGTAATCATTATTGCCGCTGCCTTAGTCCGTTTTGCCGGTTTAGATAAGCTGCCGTCAGCCTTAAACCGGGATGAAGCGGCGATTGGCTGGAACGCCTATTCGTTACTTCAAACCGGGAAAGATGAGCATGGGGCCGCTTGGCCGCTTAATTTCAAGTCGATCGGTGACTACAAAATGCCCGGCTATATTTACGCCACCATCTTGCCGGTTAAACTTTTTGGCCTGAATGATTTTTCCATTCGCTTCTGGTCGGCGGTTGCAGGAGTGGCAATAGTGGCAGCAGTGTATCTAATTACCGGAAGTTTATTGGCGGCCACATTAATGGCCTTCAATCCCTGGGCGATTTTTTATTCCCGGATCGGCTTTGAAGCTAACCTAGCTTTGGCGCTTTTTCTTGTCGGTTTGTGGCTGCTAATAAAAAAGCGCTGGGGTGGCTATTTATTTTGGCTATTGTCTGGTTTAACCTATTCTTCCAGCTTGATTTTTATTCCTTTATTTTTTGCGGCGGTAATGATTTGGCTTAAGCCAAAAATTATTCCCTCAATTTTGTTTATTGCCGCTTTTGGTTTTATGTTTGTTAGTCTTTGGGCAGTTTCGGCTCAAAAAGCCAATGTCACCGTCTTTTCCGATCCGGCAACAATTGATTATTACAACCAAACGCGAACGGCAGTTTATGATAAAAATCCGCTTCTGGCCCGAACAGTCTGGAATAAATACGTTTATTTTGGCCGGGTGATCGGGACTAATTATTTAAAGTCTTTTTCACCCCGGTTTTTATTAACTACCGGGGGCGGCCATCCTTGGCAGCAAATACCCAATATGGGCTATTTTTACCTTGCCGAGATTTTGTTGGCCGTTATGGGTTTGGTTTACTTATTTAAAACCAAACATCCCTGGCGCTGGTGGCTGCTGGTTTGGTTATTATTAGCGCCTTTGGCTTCGGCGATTACCATTGACGCTCCGCATGCCACCAGGTCGCTTTACTTATTGCCGGTGATAATAATATTGGCCAGTTTTGCTGCGGCCCCCATAGCTTCAGCGAAGGGGGCGCTGCCCAAGATTCTAGTCGGCCTTTATTTAATTAACTTTGTCTATTTTGGTTATCAATATCTGGTTAATTACCCCCGATTTTACCGGACAAATTTGCCGGTGGGTTTGAAAGAAGCCATTAAATTTGTTCAGTCCCAAAATATCACAGGGCCGGTTTATTTGACCGGCATTCACGACTCAAACTATCTTTACCCCTTGGTTTATACCGGTTTTGATCCATCCGTCTTTCAGGAAAAATCACTCTGGACTGAACCGGATACGGCAGGATTAAGCCATGCCTACCAGTTTGGCCAATTTACCATTGTTGACGACTTGGTGGATGTAGTGAATCCGGAGGCCCTGATTTTACCCAAGCAGCTTTTTTATCCCAAGGTCACGACTTATGCTTTCGGCAACTACCGAGTTATTCTTTGGCAAAGCCGCGAGTGGTTAAAGCCGTCCATTGAGAATCAGTAATTTTGGCAAAGCGGTCAGAGCGGACAAATAATTCAGTCGGTTTCCCATGACGGATAATATTGACGTATTTTTGCGACAATAACACCGGTTCATCGTTGCCGTAAATTATTTCCGGCGGATTGTCGCCAAAAAAGACCCGCTGGTAATCAGCTTTTAATTCCGGCACTCCCGGTTCCCAGCCGTAATAGACC